>LOCH01000014.1 GCA_001516765.1 Vulcanisaeta sp. MG_3
CCCTGGTGCATGTTCGTTGGATCCTGGCTATTCCAGGGGCTCAACGTTAATAAGTATGCCAGGGACGCAACACCAATAGTGCCTCCAGAACCCATTGCTGAGCTCCAGGGTGTTGACGATGACACGATTAGGCGGTTATTAAATGGGCTTAGGGTCCTAATCTCCCTGGCGTCAATAATCGCATGGACTAAGAAACTGGGTCTCCGGGTCTTCATACACGGTGCGGCAATCCCAGATCCAGTAGATGATTTCATAAGGGCTTCACTAGCTGGTGGTGCTGATGGAGTAATACCTGGAGATTTCGTGAAGATAAATAATGACGCCATAAACGTCATATCCACATCAGCCAGCGACTCACCCGTCGGTTATGTAATGGTTAATACATCAAACATAAACATTGGCAACGTTAGGTCATACGGCGTGATCATACTCGACCCGCCCGCGGACATTGATTGGCTTGTTAGGGTTAGGGATATGCTCAGGACTGGGGCTGGTGTTAAGGAGGTTTTTGTAGCATTAGGTGCTGATAAGCTTAGGGCTGATTTCATTAAGAGCGTTGCCGATATGGTGGATGGTATCGTAATCATGGAAATACCGATCATCGTGTCATTAAGCTTTGATGAGAACCCGGCTCTTAACGTCTTTAGATGCCCTAACTGCTATGTTGATTATGAGACCAGTAATGAGATTAGGAAGTGCCCAAGGTGTGGTGGTAGGGTTAGGCCGATTATAAAGCCGTGGGGTAAGGCAACGATCTTAAAAGATGGGGTGCTCAGGCTTAAGGGGCTTGAGGAGATTAGGGTCATGAGGCTGGAGCCACCCAAAACTATTAATCTCTAGTTCTAGCGTGTTTAATGACTGATTACGTAATGATTAGGGGGGATCGATTAACGGTGGCTAAGTACATGCTTGAGGATGATTTCATCGCCGAGTTGGGTAGTGATAGGGCTAGACTCGTCCTCTACGTTCATGAGGATAAACCTACCGAAATAACGTACGGACCAACGATAGATTCCCTCGATATTCCCAAGGAATTGATCAGTAGGCTTAGGGAGTTAGGTATTGAGAGGCTTTACGACTTTCAGTGGGAGGCATATAAGTCAATAATCAATGGTTATGATACAGCGATAATGGCGGGTACCGGTGTGGGTAAGACTGAGGCCTTCCTACTGCCGCTAATATCGCTATCGCTCAATAGGGGTGTCAAGGCTATCATCATGTACCCAACCAAGGCTCTAGCCAGGGATCAGATGATTAGGATCCAAAAATACATAACGCCGCTGGGTATGTCAGTACTACCCTATGATGGTGATACATCGAGTGATATCAGGTCTAAGGTTTACGCGTCACCACCAAACATACTAATTACAAACCCAGACATGATCAGTGAGACGTTAACACACGTCAGCAAATTCAGGGAGATTCTTAGGGAATATGGCCTAATTGTCCTTGATGATTTTCACATTTATAATGGAGTCTTTGGTGCGCATGTTCATTACGTGCTTAAGAGGATGAGTAGGTTTATGAGAAATCCGCAGTACGTAGTATCGACAGCCACTGTTGGTAATCCTACGGAATTCGCCAAAAGGTTGTTGGGTATTGACGATATAAGGTTGATACAAGGTCCTGAGGGTAGGAGGGGTATCACGAGGCATTTATTAGTTAGGCCAATAAGTAGGGGTAGGGTTGCCGAGGCTGCCGAGCTTGCCGTTACCTGTGTTAGGAGGGGTATGAAGTGCCTTGTTTTTGCCGATAGTCATAGGTTTGTGGAGTTAATAAAGAGGTTGGTCGATAAGAGGGGTGTTGGTGATAGGGTTAGGGTTCATAGGGCTGGTTTAACGATTGAGGAGAGGCATGAGGTTGAGGATGGGTTTAAGCAGGGTAGGTACCTGGTCCTGTTGGCCACGCCAACTCTTGAGATGGGCATCGACATTGGGGATGTGGATGTTGCCGTCATGGCTACGATACCGCCGAGTTACTCAAAATATCTTCAGAGGAGTGGTAGGGTTGGTAGGAGGGGTCAACTGTCGTATGTTATTCAGGTATTGGGTGATGATCCAATGAGCACGTACTATAGCTCAAGCCCGAGGGAATTCTATGCCAGGAAACCTGAAGATCTTTATGTTGAGGAGAGGAATGATGAGATCGCCAGGAGGCATTGTCTGTTGATGACTTACGAGAAGCCCGTGAGGAGTGGTTCAGTGGATATTTATTGTGAGGAGATCCTAAAATCGCTGGTTAATGACGGCTTGGTAGAAGTTAGGGGTAATTATTATGTCGTTACTGAGAAAGGTCGTGAAATTGCCAGAGCTACACGTGGGATCAGGGGTATTGGTGACGTGGTCAAGATACTCAGTGATGGTAAGAGGGTTATTGGGTTTAGGGAGCTTCCGATGGCTTTGAGGGAGTTGCATGAGGGTGCGGTTTACCTGCACGGCGGTAAGGTTTATGAGGTTTATAAGTTCGATATTGATGGTAGGAGGGCATTTGTTAAGAGACTTCCTGACAATTACGACCTATACACAACAGCACTATACTACTCGGAGCCCAGTATTAATGAGGTTCTTGAGGAGGGCAGTATACACGCAATCCCGTACCAATACGCCAAGTTAACTATTAGGGAGGTTGTGTATGGGTACTTAGTAAAGAGGTTCAGTAGTAATGAGGTTGTTGAGAGGAGGGAGTTCAGACAACCCCTGAGTTACGAGTTTAGGACCAAGGGCATTGTGATCTACGCGCCATTCATAACCTTCAGTCCATTCGAGAATATAGATATCGTTGAGAGAGGTAAGGCCTACCACGCAGCTGAGCACATAATGATAATGGTTGGCGAGAACGTGATTGGGGCAGGACCAACGGACATGGGCGGCATATCCTATCCCACAGGGCACATAATAATCTACGACTCATACCCAGGCGGCTCAGGAGCTACTAAGATGCTCCTTAGTAGGGTCGATGATGTACTTAGGATATCGTTGGATGTATTAACGCACTGTACATGCGTTGATGGTTGCCCGAAGTGTGTTTACTCGCCTTATTGTGGTAACGATAATCACTACCTATCTAGGAGGAACGCCATAAGGGTTATTGATGCAATACTAAAGGGCATGCCGTCAAAGATAACGGAGATACCATCAATCACTGGGGAGTCCTACGATTAATGGTTAGGGTCCTTGTCACACCTAGGAATGCTGGCATGAATATTATCAAGGGCACCATGTACGTTATTACCCTAAACCAAATATCATAAGCCAGGTAATAATCACCAAGCCCCAGAATATCCAGTATATATAAGTTAGCGAGTTCGCCAATACCGGCAGAGCCTGGTAGTATTGATATGTAGGTTAAGACAACGTAGGATGATGTTATCAAGACGCCCATAATGAGGCTTATGTGAACTCCAAGGGCGTAAAAAATCAATTCAACGTTAAGTCCAGATAACACCCACTGAACCACTGATAATGCGAAAAGAAGCACATACTCTAGCAGGGTTAGATTAACACCATATACCTCACCCTCATTGATAACTATTAAGTTATTAACGAAACTTATTCGTGAACCAATAAACCCTAAGGAAACCCTCAATGTACCTACCAAGCCTAGCGCTAACTATTGATATGAATAGGACGGCATACACCACAAGAAATGCACCCGCCATTATCAGGGCTATGTATGGAACAACGACAATACCCAATAGGTAGAGCAATAGGACAATTAACGTGAGTGTTATTGTATCCACGGTGTATCTAAGGACAATACCCTCAGTAGCCCTCGTAGTCGGCAAACCCCTATTTGTCAAGTATGCTATAGATACAGCCTCACCACCAACATAAAAACCAGGCACCAGCAGTGAGGCAAACGTTTGCGCTGCGGCTATCTTAATCAACTCAAGGACACCTATCCTATAGCCAATGCCTCTATTAAAGATTATACTGAGCCTAACACCAACAAGCACCAATTGGGTTATGTAAACCAACTCTGATAATAACAGATAGAACGGGTATTTAGGAACCTCATACCTAGCCTTAGCAAGACCCGACTTTATTAAAACAATAATTGTAATCACAATGGTAATTATAGAAATAGCTATGAACAACACATCACGCCTCCAATCCTCACCACTAACACTATTCCGCCTACCCACCCACTAGCACTAAGAATCACAGGCTTTTAAAGCAACTCGCGCGATACATCAATCCATAGTGATCTTCTTAGCTACTTCTTCGATGCTTTGCCACACCATGTCAAAGCAGCCAATATACATCACTCGAGGTATGTCACTATCCAATGACTTATTAACGCAATCAACGAAGTTAGGAAGAACCATATTGACGGCATCCTGAACTATCTTCAGCCTCTCATTGAAGTCGATTTTCCTCAAAAGATCGGTCCAATGCGAATCATTATTAATGAGAGCTTTAATTACATCCTCAGCATTAATTACACGGTCTCTACTCATTATGATTTCAATATCTAGCTGGTTTTTAAATTTTCCCAAAGTATAATCTGAGAAAGCTAACCCTTAGATCAAAGTGAATACCTCAAATATATTTTAATATCACGTATCGTTAAACTAACCCGGACCATATAATCAGAGAAATGCTATCTAAACCTTATACTATCTACTTTGGTAAGAACACCCTTATAGAGGAACGTAATCTGCCTTAACGCTGCATAGTAATCGAACTCATCCAGTGCGGATATGCCGTCTATTGGAACCACTACATTGTACCAATTAAGTGCAGCTGAGCCTGCGGTGTGTAGGACGCATATGTTTGCGACGGTACCAACTATGACTAGGGTATCCACATGTACCACGTGCCTGAGCACGTAGTCCAGGTCTGTGCCGAAGAATGCATCGTACCTACGCTTCCTGATCAATATGTCGTCAGACATTGGCTTGAGTTCATCTATTATCTCGGCACCCCACGTATTCATTACACAATGCTCACCCCAAATCCTGAACTCTGGGTCATTCTTGAAGTGCCAGTCCTGTGTGTATATTATTGGTACGTTAGCGTCCCTAGCCTTTTCCAGCAACTTCCTTATCGCTGGTACTGTGGCCTGGGCTGTGGGTACGTATAACTTACCGTTCGGCTTTACGAAATCATTCTGCATATCTACTACAACAACGGCAGTCTTCGAAGGATCCAGAATGACATCCTCCTTAATCTCCATCTCGGGTATTTTTACGTTACCCGTTATCTTCGACATCAAACCCTAATAGATGGGCGGGCTTATTTTTCTAAGGCGGCAATTTTTAACCTCAGGTTTAAACCTAAATCATTCTCTGGACCTTAATCATGAATTGCTTTATCTTTGACATTACATTCTCAACGTGCCAGACAGGGCTCACAAAGACCATCAACCAACCCTTAGAACCCATCTCGAAGAAGGCAATTTTGAAGTTCGAGAAGCGAATTATGAGGTATTGGTATGGACCGAGGAGGTCATCATTTATTTTAGAGGTATGATCGACGAACTCTATGAGGGAAAGGAGGTTTTTGAGGGATTTTACGGTGAGGGTGTTTGGGATGTGATAGATGAGTGGGATGCCGTTTGAATCGATGATTGCGGCACCAATAATTACTTCGCCGTCTATAAGCTCGCTAAGCATTATCCGCTTGAGCTCGGTTTGAAGGGTCTTTTCGACCACCTTCTTGTCTGGAGAAACATAAATTACCAAACTAATCCCCACAAAATATTAACGCAACTCTTTATAAGTCTTATCACTTCAATTTATGTACTATAGAGGTTACGTATGCATCTATAACTCTATTAACAAACCTACACTTTACTAACTCCTCCCTTACCAGCCCTACCAAGCATCTCATGCGCCCTGGCCAACTCATCACGCGTTAATGCAAGCACTAGGTTAACCTCACCAGCCAGCACAGCTGCTGCCACGATTTCAGCAAACTTCAGTGCGTTCGTTCCAGGCGGATTTCCGGAACCGTAGACCCCAAGCATCTGGAGAAACTCTCTCTGTGTTGGTAATCCCGTGCCTCCGCCGACAGTACCAACCTCGAGGCTGGGTAGGGTAATTGAGACGTATAGATCACCGTTGTCCAGGGGCTCCATCCACGTTATCCCCATGCTTGACTCAACCACCTGTGCAACATCCTGCCCTGTGGCTATGAATATGGCGGCTATGATGTTGGCAAAATGGGCGTTGAAGCCGTATGAGCGGGCTAGGGCTGAACCCAGTAAATTCTTCCTATTATTCACCTCGGCAACGTCCTCTGCCGTAACACCCCACTCACTAAGTACGCTCTTGGGAATCACAGCCTCACTAACTACAGTCTTGCCTCTGCCCAGTAGGAAATTGACCGCATTCGCCTTCTTATCGACACACATATTACCACTAAGTGCGACAAGCCTAGCCCTGGGGAAATTACTCAATATATACTTGACAGCCTTATCCGTCGCTATTGTGACCATGTTCATACCCATGGCATCACCCGTGGTGAACTTGAACCTAAGCCACACATTATTACCTACAATGAATGGTTGAATGTTGATAAGCCTGGCATGCCTACTTGTTGACTCCGCAACACCTTTTATTTCGTTGAAGTGTTCATTAACCCAATTAATCAATTCCACGGCATCAACTATGGAGGGTACTGTGATTACAGGTGCTCTTGTCATACCATCATTAATGACCTTACTCCTCGCACCACCTGACTCAGTGATTATCTTGGCGCCCCTATTTACGGATGCAACCAGGGCCCCCTCAGTAGTCGCCAGCGGTATGTAGTAGGTACCGTTTGCGTAATCCCCAATTACTCGAAGAGGTCCAGCAATGCCCACCGGTACTTGTGCAGCACCTATCGTGTTTTCTATGTTCCTACCAACTACTGCGTTGAAGTCTATGACGGTCCTGCCAACATTATCGAGCTTAACGCCCGTGACCTTCTCAATATATGCCCTCCTGATCTCCGTCGCTTTGTTGGAATCGTTAAGTACTTTATCCAGCTCATGAAGCTTTAACTCACCCCTCTCTATCTTGGTTAGTATATCCTCGAGGCTTAGCTCCTCAACCATTACTGATGCCTAACCCAGGGAATATTTAAAAACTTCACATTTATGGCAACTGCTGGTGTTCAATACGACAGAAGTATACATCGTAGCCCACTCCCTAGTGCCGGGCGGTAGGCATTACGAAAAGGGGCTCAAGGAATTGTTCGCCGAAGCCTTCCTAAAGGTGCTGGACCAGGTAGGCAACTCCAACCTGGGTGCCGTATATGTGGCAAATGCATTCTCGGAGGTGCTCCAGGACCAGAGCGTCCTTGGGGCATTCCTAAGCGATTACGTTGGTTTAAGAAGGACGCCGGCGATTAGGATTGAGAGTGGTGATGGCTCTAGTGGTGTTGCGATATTGGAGGCGTACAACATGGTTAAGGCAGGGGTTTACGACTGCGTTGCTGTGGTTGGTGTTGAGAAGATGCATGATGTGACCAGTATTAAATTGAATAAGGCGTTGGCGACAATAACGGATTACGAATACGAGGGATTCTTCGGAATAACACCAGCAGCTCAAGCGGCCATGGCCATGAGGGAGTATATGCTTAAGTACGGTTATGACTATGAGGACCTGGCTTCATGGCCGATAAAGATGCATGAGAGAGGCAGTAAGAACCCATATGCATACATGAGGAAGCAGGCAACGCTTAAGGATGTCCTCGAATCAGAGGTCATCGCGGATCCGTTAAGGCTTTACGATGCAGCGCCAGCGGTTGATGGATCAGCAGCTGTGGTATTGTGCAATAAGCCATTAAGGAGTGATGCGGTTGTTAGGATTGATGGTATAGGTATTGGTGCGTACGGAACGTACATGGGGCAGAGGGATACACTAACCGAACTACTTTCCGTAAAGGATGCGGTAAACATGGCACTTGGGATGGCGCACTCATCAATAGGCGATGTAAATCTTGTGGAGGTTCACGACACATACAGCATACTCGGTATATTAGCTCTTGAATCAATGGGCTTCGTAAGATCCGGGGAAACACCAAGGCTACTATCCACAGGTGCCTTAGATGTGGGTAACAAACTTGTAGTAAATGCTAGCGGCGGACTTAAATCAATGGGCTTTCCAGGGGGTGCCTCGGGCATGTACGAGATCGTCTCCATGGTCATGGAGCTCACAAACCAGAAACCATTTGACTCGCTTGGCAATGCTGGACTTGGTGTTGTTCAGGATATGGCTGGGTTTGACCTCGTATCAACAGCGATAGTACTCAGGAGGGTGACCTGACATGGTCGAACAGAAACTATCGATACCAAGGTACTGGAGAAGAACACCGCAGTACTACAGGCTTGAGGGTGTTCAGTGCGTTAGGTGCGGGCGTGTTTACTACCCACCCAGGGCTGTGTGCGAGTGTGGATCTAGGGAGTTTAAGCCATACCCATTACCAAGCACGGGTAAACTACTGAACTTCACAGTTCTCTACTCAGTACCTGCTGAGTTTGAGAAGATGAAACCCCTGATAATAGGTATTGTTGACTTGGGGGGTGTTAGGGTTATTGGGCAGATTGTGGATTGCATGAACCCGGAAAAACTCAACCCAGGTATGGAGGTCGAGGTCGTGTTCAGGATGGTGAAGATGGATGGCACATATGGATTAATAAACTACGGTTATAAATTCAGACCGATCGAGAACTGTTAAACCTACTCCTCAATATTAAAAGCCTAGTCTTATACGACGACCTTAATCGATCACAATACCCATAATCCCTGGCATTACTTAAACAGAGCATGAACACCCTAACCACAAATGCCAAATCGGCAAGAAAAGAGGCGGACACGTAATCACCAACCTGTAGCGCACGCACCAAATTACTGATAATCGCTGAGTATGTCTCAGCGGGATTCGAGAGCTCTAAATCAAGTCCACGGAAATATCCCTCATTAACATTAAGTTCACCCCTAACATACTTAACGTATTGGTAATATGAAACCGCAGCCGATAAAGTATCACCCGGTTCATTACCATCAATAACCGTCAAATAAGGCTCAGCGAGGGAGCCGCAATTCCTAAGCTCAGCCCTGATTGAATCAATATCGGCATTCCCACCCACCCTAGCTAGATACATTAGAAAATTCTCCATAACCTCAACAATCCTAACACGGCAGTCAAAGTTATTCATTGCTAACACGCCCCTTCGAACTACTCTCAAACCACTTCCTCAACTCATCTATTCCTGGCTCCAGGAGCGTTAAGCCCCTACCAGGCTCTATGTCGAACCTCATCGCCTTCCTATAATGATTCGTGAGCCTCGCCTTCTTGATTATTAGCCACCTCCTAATCTCCTTCGTCGTCTCAACACCCTCAAACCACATGTGGATTATCGCGTCCGCAATGTGTTCAGCACCGAAGCCAAAGGTCATGCCCGTCGTTGGTGCATACTGGTTCGTCATCAACACAGTCACGTTTGAACGATAAAGCCTCTGCCTCAGCCTGTAAGTGACGAGCCTGGCCATTGCTGGGGCGTGGCTCCACATGGGTGCTAAGGAGTCAATAACAACTAACACATCCTTCTTACCACCCTCCTCACCAACCCCCAGCACCTCGTAGGCCTTCTCAATAGCCGCCATAACAACCTCCATACTCAACGGTGACTTAGCCCTTGCCTTAGACTCCTCCTCACCCTCCTCCCCAGCCCTAAGTAACTCCCTATACTGCCTTGTGAGCCCAAAGAGATCTATGATTATGAGGTTGGTCTTGACATCCTTCGTCTTCCCGGTTAAGACCTCGGTTAGGCTGACGGCATCACTCAGGTCAATACCGAACTGCCTAGCCTGCCTAACCACGTCGTAGAACTTGGTCTCCGTGCTCACGAAAACCACGGGCATTGCGTCGACGTTGGCACCCACCGCCTGTATGCACAGTATGCTCTTGCCGACACCAGGCTCGCCTGTTACTAGGGTCCACGTCCCCCTAGGCACACCGCCCTGCAACGCATAATCAAGCCACTCCACGCCCAA
>LOCH01000015.1:0-10204 GCA_001516765.1 Vulcanisaeta sp. MG_3
CGAACTGTTGTATTGTGGATACAGTCGCAGGCGCCTGTGTTACTGGTTCTGGAAACACGACAACCACCACCTCATAGCCATGGTAAGCCGTGGCATTGTAAAGCACAGTCCATACATTACATGCCTGGTTTATCAAGTATGGGTCATCAATTGTTAGGTACATAATTATGGGTCTCGTATTATTTATCAAACCCAGCGCCGTTGAGTTTATGAAGGACATGTTGTATGGGTTTATTAACGTAGCCAGCATGTACGTAGTAATCGTTGTGGCATTTGGCTTAGGTGCCTGTTGCGCCACCCCTAACTTACTTAACATACCTGGTAGGAATAAAACGGCTATGAAGGCTGCCTCGCCAAAAATAACAAGTGCTAACGCTAGGTAGAAAAACCTCCCTCTATGCTTTTTGGTACCCCTGGTCTTCCTTGACTTCGGCATGCCTACGGTAAGCATCACTAACAATTATTTAATATTTCTCTCTCACCTTCCACCTCCCTCCTTACCATGCGCATTTTCTCTACTGGTCATTAAATTTTATCGTGGTTTGCATGCTAAACATGCTCTATCCTTTTCTTTATTCGATATAATTAAAATAAGCCCCAATGCCATGAGTAACGTGAGGATACAAAGCGTGCACTTAAAGCTTTAATTAATTGTGTTCGCACATACCGTTTAATGAAGGCTATCGCACTACACGGTTTTGGTTCAAGCCCTGAAAAAATAAACTGGTTAATTGGACCATTAAGAGCCCTGAATATTGAAGTGCTAGCGCCATCGTACAGGGATTTCGAGGATGGCTTAAATAAGGTCAGCGAATTGATAAAGGGTGGTGGGCGATTTATAATTGCTGGGCACTCAATGGGTGGTGCCATAGCCTTATTGACTGCATCCACGCTGGAGGGTGTTGATTGCGCTATTTCGGTGTCAGGTCCAACTGATAGGCTTGCCCAGGTAAGGTGGCTAAGCGAGGGTGAGCCTGGCAGTATAAGGAGGAGAACGTACGAGGAATTGTTGAGGATTGATAGTAGGCAGGTAACGGAGGAATTCCTGAGGAGAACCTCACCAATTAATTACCTAAGACCTGGTCTACCACCAATATTGCTAATTCATGGTGCTAATGATGAATTAGTGAATATAAATCAAGTCATGAATTATTATGAGAAAGCCAAGTCTCTTGGCAATGTTATTGAGTTCATTAGGGTTGAGGGAATGCCCCATACACCGAGAGGTAAGGACATTAGAATCATTGCTGATGCTATCGAGAACTTCGTACGAAGGTATTGCATTAGGTAAAATTGAAAACTTAGGAGGAGAATTTTAAATTAATCGTTAATCAGCTACGTAGGTCTCCAGGTGGGAGTCCTCATCAATGTACGGTATTTTAACGAGTTTATGTCCATTATGGAGAGGCAGTAATGACTTGTGTATCATGGTCTTACAATCAACGCACCAAAAGAACTCCTCCTCACTCTCCTCATTAAATTCCATAAAGAACGGGCACTGCCAATCAGCCATAACCATCTTCATGTAGAATGGACTATCCTTGTTCATGCACATTCCGATGTTGTCACGTAACTCATGAAGCCTAAAGTACCTGCAATTTAGGCACTTAATTTCCATAATAGCACCCAATTTTTACTTATAACTAGTATTAATAAATCTATCTCTAAGGGCATTAATTATATTTCTATATTCATAACTATGGATCATAATATTTAAATTCTCTAACATAATGCAAATGTCATATGAAGGTCACGGTTATAGGCGAGAGGGAGGTCAATGAGCTACTGGATTTCCCTGAAAGTGCGAAGAAGCTTGTGGATGCAATTGCGTCGGCATTTAGGGATTATAGTGTTGGTAGGGTTGTGATGCCTAGGAGAACGGTTATGTACATCGATAATGATTGGTGGGGCGTAATGCCCTGTGGTTCACGTAATGTGGGTTTTTCAGTTAAGATAGTTAATGTCATTGAGAGCAATAAATTACGTGGTTTACCGACAACTCAGGGTATCGTCATCCTCTTAGATGATACAACAGGCGTACCCTTAGCTGTAATTAATGGTACAGCCCTCACAGCCTGGAGAACAGCCGCAGCCAGCGCTGTCTCCATTAAGTATGTCGCGGCAAGTGTAGATAATGTGGCGTTGATAGGTGCCGGTCTTCAGGCTAGGTATCATGTTCTTCTATTAACAAGGGTCTTTAATATAAAGAGATTGCTTATTTATTCTAGAACGAAAGGTAAGGCAATTGAATTAATGAACCTTGCCCGAGATAGGGGTGTGGACTCGGCTATAGTTGATAGTGGCTTTGACGCCGTTAAGCAAGCCGATGTCGTGATCGCATTAACCACGAGCAAGGAGCCTGTGATTTACGGCTCGTGGCTTCACGAAGGTATGCATGTGATATCCGTTGGAGCACCAGAGAGGGAGTCAAGGGAATTTGACGACGATGTTATTCGTAAGGCCTCAGCCATAGTGGTTGATTCACGTGAGGCTGTCATTAACGAGACTGGCGATATAATAATTCCAATGAAGAATGGCTTATTGGCTGAAAATAATTTGATAGAGATTGGGGAAATAATTGCCGGTCTAAGGCAAGGTAGAGCTAGCAGTAGGGATATCACCGTTTTTAAGACCGTTGGTATTGCTGTTGAGGACCTCGCTGCAGCATCGTATGTCTATAGGCTTGCTAGGGATAGAGGTATGGGTGTAACTATAGAGCTATAGAGTTTTTGTTTATATAAATAATATGCAAATGATGCAATGCATCGATGGAAACTTTTGAAGAAAAAGGTTTATAAATACACCCTGTGACACTGATGTTAGTGATTAACGTGGTGTCTCTCGTGACAATAAAGGAGAAGAGTACCGAGGAAATCCTCGAGGATGTGGATATTAAGTACATCCTTAGATGCATACTTAGGCTCTCACCAACCGAGGTGGAGATTTATTATCTGCTACAGAATAGGGCTAGGGAGCCATTAACGGTTGCTGAAATAGCTAAGGAAATGAATAAGTCCAGAAGCACCATTGAGAGATCGCTCGTTAAACTTGTACAACTCGGTTTAATAGCCAGGAGGCCCGTCCTCGCTAAGAACGGTGGCTACACGTATGTTTACTACACAAAGCCTATAGATTACGTTAAGCAAAAACTATTACAGCTCATAAACGCTTACTACGAGAGGTCAAAGCAACTGGTTGAGAACCTAACATCCGCGGCACTGATGGAATCATTAAATAGCATAGCTGCTGAGGATAATAGTGACAATTGATTTATTTAGAATTAAAAACTATTATTACTTAATCCTAAACTAATCATTAAATCCCGTAAACCTTCCTCAACCTCATACATTATGAAGTCAATACCCAATGATTTGTCGGCAATAATCAATAATGCTAATTTACCCATGGACTTTATTATCAACATATCCTGACCGAGTGATATAACGAGCTCTGACAGAGATGCATTACCAAGGGCCTTTCTTATATTACCCTCTAGGTTCTTTATTGATGATACTATAAGGGCTCCTAACCACTTTGGGTTTACGTTAATATTGTCCCTCATGGCCGACGATATCGTGAACCCATCCATTGTAACTAATGCGACGAATTTAATGAAATCGCTAGACTCTAGTATTTCGCCTAATTTCGATCTAACGATCTCGCTGAGGGTTTTTCCTGGCGTAGCGTTATTTGTTGTTGAGAGCACATTTTCTATTCTAAATACACCTTTTAAAATCTTTATTTGCAAATAAAGTGTGGTTACTTAATAATCACGCAGTTGTATCTTCCTGTTGATTTTGACTGATTTGCTGTTCATTCTGTGTCTTGAGCCATTGCTCCACGATGTCATAGCCATAAATTGCCTTAAACATCTCACGACCAAGTCTGGTCATTTTCAGCGGTGTCCATGGCGGATCAAACACGACATCAATCTCTATATCCTTAGCGTCAGGTATTGCCTGCTGTATTGCCGCACCAACCTGATAACCGAGGTTCTCCGAGAGTGGACATCCCACGGCGGTTAGAGTCATTTTGACGTGCACAACCTTATCGTCACCCATTGTAACCTCGTATATGAGGCCTAGGTCATACACATTTATTGGTATTTCTGGGTCATATACATTACGAAGTATTTCAATTAATTCCTTAACTTTATCATTAGGTAGATTGGTCTTGAATATTGGTTCCTCGCTTTCCACGGCTTGTTCATTATTTGCTAGTTCCTCGTTTGACACTACCATCAGTAATCACCAACAGTGTCACGGAGGGTCATTTAAAAATCTAACTAGCTTGGTGATTGATGTTACACGTGCTCTTACGGAGTTCGGATTATCTTCATTAGGTAGGGATTTTAAAGTCAAAGTCATAGTGTAGGCTGTCGTTAGGTATGCTTAGGGTATATAGGGTTGATCCGATAAACCCAAGCCCAGAGGTCATAAGGATTGCTAGCGACTACATTAGACGTGGAGATCTGGTTGCCTTCCCAACGGAGACGGTGTATGGTTTAGGGGCAGATACGTTTAACGCCAATGCCTGCCTAAAGGTCTTTAAGGCTAAGGGTAGACCTCCCGACAACCCATTGATTGTTCACGTATCTAGCATTGATGAATTAGGTAAGGTCGCAATAGACATACCTGACATAGTGTGGCAGGTCGTCAATAGGGCATGGCCTGGACCATTAACATTAATACTGCCAAGGTCTCCCGATGTTCCTAAAGAGGCGACTGGCGGTCGTAACACGGTGGCGGTCAGATCTCCAGCACACCCCGTCGCACTAATGCTAATTAAGTACTCGGGAACACCCATAGCTGCACCTAGCGCTAATAAGTCAGGTAGACCAAGCCCAACACTCGCTGAGCACATAATCGAGGATTATAAGAATGATAATATCGACATGGTACTACTCGATGCAGGATCTACGTTCTTCGGCGTTGAATCTACAATAGTGGACGTAACTAGAAACCCACCAGTACTGCTAAGACCTGGGCCGTTCACGCTTGAGGAATTAAGATCCCTATTTGGCATGGACATAGTAGTGCCTGAATTCGCCAGAGGTCTTGGTGAGGCCGACGCAGCCTTGGCGCCAGGTATGAAGTATAGGCACTATGCTCCACGCACCAAGCTGCTCATTGTTGAATGCGGCGATTACGACATGCTAGTTAAGACGATTCACGACACCACCGTTGATTATCTAAATAAGGGTATGAGGGTTGCTCTGTTAATCACCAAGGAAACCGCCGAGCTATTATCCACGAGGTATACCGAGATTAGTGAGTTACCGATAATATTACTAGGCTACAGAGGAAATCCATACACTATAGCCACTAATCTCTTCGACTCACTTAGGAATCTTGATAGGGTTAACGTTGATATTGGTATTGCCGAGGGCATCGAGGAGAGGGGCATCGGTTTGGCAATTATGAATAGGCTAAGGAAGGCATCTGGGTTTTCCATTATTAAATGTTGATATTGTATTATCCTTACGGAAAACCTTTCATCTCTTTATCATTCGTGATTATTATGTAATATAATTGATTTAGTATTGTAGGCAGTTAAAGCTTAAATAAAGTATTAATCTGCGTATTAATGGGTCGGGTATGATCACGATAATAGGTAGTGGGCGTGTTGGCGCAACTACAGCCTTCGCTCTACTGTTTTTCGAGGTGGATAATGAGGTCGTCCTTATAGATGTAATAAAGAATTTACCCCAGGGTGAGGCTGTTGATTTAAATCATGCAGCGGCAATTTTAGGTAAATCCGTTAGGTATAGGGGTAGTAATGATTATAAGGATATGGAGGGCAGTGACTTAGTAATAGTCACGGCGGGTTTAGCCAGAAAGCCTGGCATGACTAGGGAGGAATTGGCGGGTAAGAATGCGGAGATCGTTGCTTCAATAGCCGAACAGATAAAGAGGTATGCACCAAACTCGATAGTTATAATAACGACAAACCCGCTGGACGCCATGGTGTACGTTCTGTACAAGAAACTAGGCTTCCCAAGGAATAGGGTGATTGGGTTCAGTGGAGTGCTTGATTCTAACAGAATGGCTTACTATGCCTCTTTACTTGTCGGTATAGCCCCAGAGTCGATAATACCAGTCGTACTTGGACAGCACGGTGAAAACATGTACCCTGTACCCGAGGCCTCGTTCATATATGGAAAGCCACTCACGGAGTTCATAACTAAGGAGCAGTATGATGATATCGTTAAGAAGACCGTGCAAGCCGGCGCAGAGATAACGAGTTTAAGAGGATTCAGTAGTAATTGGGGTCCGGCTGCAGGTTTAGCAATGATGGTGGATTCAATAAAGAGGGATAGGAAGAGGGTTTTTGAGGCTTCGGTCTATCTCGATGGTGAGTATGGCGTTAGGGACGTCTTCGCCGAGGTGCCTGTTGTGCTTGGTAAGAATGGTGTGGAGAAGATAATAGAGCTTAAGCTCAATGACGAGCAGAGGAAGAAGTTCCTTGATAGTGTTGAGGCAATAAAGAGGAATCTGGCACAGGTTCCGCCCCAATTCTTATCGTAAGTAAAAATTTAACCACATATTACATCAAAATCTTCATACCATCGCGCACAACCCTCTGTAACTCGGTCATAACCTTTGACGCTAACTCTTCATGGTTCACCATATACTTAGCAATAATCCTCAACGCGTCTGTGAAATTACTTATATAACTGCTCACAAACTCGGGGTCACTTACCATTAATAATCCATTATTAATATTACTTATAAACTCGCCAATCGTATTGGCTAAATCATTACTTACGCAATCATTCAATCTGGCTGTTTCAATCAATCTCTTTTCTTTATCGAGGTGATCCCTTACTAGGTTTAGGAGTTGGTCTTGTAAATTCACATTATTTCTGGCCTTTATTATCAGTAGTAATATCATGTAATGTTCAATCATTATTATGGAGTATGCCGACGCTAGTAGATTAATTATATTTTCTATACAATTATTATTCATACGTATTATGTATGATGGTTCATTTTTATTCTTGATTTCATTTACTTGATTTGCCGCTTCTCTTTACCTCCCCTAGAACTTCTCCATACATGCTTACCGAGAATTGCTTACCACACTTTGGGCATGTTATTGAGATGCCCATGTTATACCAGGACTCCCCTATCTCGACCTCAAAGGTGTGTCCGCAATATGGGCACTTGGCCCTTATCCTTAGCAACCTCTCTGGAACACCACCGCTGTATTCCCAATCCTCAGGAAACTCCCACGCCTCACCTTCGCCAGATGACATACCAACCATGGACTTAATTATTATATAAAAATCTTACTGACCAAACCGCCCACGAACAGGCTGTCTTAAAATAGGGTTTTAAATCACGAAAAACCTTACTGCTTTTGGTGAGGGTTTGTTCCCTATTCTCTGGTGGGAAGGATTCAACCTACGCGCTGCACTGGGCTGTGCTTAAGGGTTTCAACGTGGCTTGCTTATTAACACTAAGGCCTGGGAGGACTGATTCATGGATGTTTCACTATCCAAACATTGAGTGGACCAAGTATCAAGCGGAGGCTCTCGGCATACCCCAGGTAATCTACTATACCAGCGGTGTTAAGGATTTAGAACTCATTGATTTGAGGAATGCCCTCATTAGTATTAAGAGGGATTTCGGCATTGAGGGCATCGTAACTGGCGCACTGCTTTCGGATTACCAGAGGATGATGATAAACATAGTCGCTAAGGACGTTGACCTCAAGGTATACTCGCCGCTGTGGAGAAAGAATCAGGTTAACTACCTTAGGGACCTGTATAGGCATGGATTTCGTTTCATACTAACCTCAATAAGCACCATGGGCCTGAACCCAAAGCTCCTCGGTAAGGTCCTGGGAATCAACGATATTGAGGAACTAATAAACTCCGCGTTGAAGTACGGCTTCAACCCTGCACTTGAGGGTGGGGAGGGCGAAACGTTTGTGGTGGATGCACCATTGTTTAGGTACGAGTTGGTGGTTGAGGATGGTGAGGTCAGGAGGCTTGGTGAGTATTCCTGGGTATACATAATTAAGTCCATTAAAACTAAACCTAAGGTTCAGTGATTGGGCATGGGTTACGTACTTAAGGACTGCGATTACGCGATATCCTGGATTAATGACGAGTTACGAATAATTAAGAATGCTACTGTGGTTATTGAGGACGGCTTAATAGCAGGTATTGGTGAGGGTGCGTACTCACGTGGGTTCGAGAATATTGACTGTAAAGATCACATACTAATGCCAGGCCTTGTGAATGCGCATACGCACACACCAATGTCGTTATTCAGGGGCTTCTTTGATGACGCAGAGTTACCGCTTTGGCTAAGTAAGATCTGGAATGTTGAGAGGGAGTTGAATCATAACATCGTTTCGGCGGCTAGCGAATTATCTATAATAGAGATGATAATGAGCGGTACCACAGCATTCACAGACCAATACTTCTACCCACAGGCCACAGCAGAGGTTGTGCTTAAGTATGGATTAAGGGCAGCACTTGGACCCCCATTCATGGACACGATGAGGGATCCTAAGCAGGTTGAGAATGAGCTTAGGAATTTCGCCAGTGAGTACGCTAGTTCGCAATTAATAAGGCCTATAATAAACGTTCACAGCGTCTATACTGTAGGTAGAGATACGTTATTGAGGATTAAAGAATTGAGTGATGAACTTAACCTGCCAATCCATATTCACGCATCCGAGACTAGGGATGAGGTTTATGAAATTAAGAGTAAACATGGCGTATTCCCAGTTGAGTACTTAAACGCACTAGGTCTGATCTCGAGCAATTTACAGCTAGTGCACCTCGGTTGGGTCACAAATTGGGAATTAGGAATCATAGCGAAGGCTGGTGCAAAGGTCATTCACGCACCCACATCAAACATGAAGTTGGCAACCGCGGGCCATTTCCCAATGAGAGAATTGATGGATATGGGCGTGATCATAGGCATAGGCACCGATGGGCCCGCCAGCAACAATTCCCTGGACATGTTTAGGGAAATGAAAATGGCAGTACTCCTCCAGAGGCACTCTTACTGGGACGTTGGCATCAAGGCGCATCATGTGTTTAGGGCAGCGACAATCAATGGTTACACAATACTGGGTCTAAGGGGTGGATGCCTAGATAGGGGTTGCGTGGCCGATGTTGTACTCCTGGATTCTAAAAATCCGCAACTCCAACCCTTAAGGACAGACAACCTATTATCAAACATAGTCTATTCGGTAGATGGTTCAAGTGTGGATTTGGTGCTCGTTAATGGCAGGTTAATTTATGAAAAATCCAGGGATTATTACGCGCTCAGGGAGCGGGCGGTGAGGCTTGGGAAGGAAATAAATGAGTTTATAGGGAGGTTCCTTCCCTAAGGGAATTGATCCGCAGCGAAGTGGGCAATCACAACCCTACCCATGTCCTCCCTGCTCCATGCCCTTCCCATAACCTCGGTGTTAAATGCTGAGGCGACATTACCAACCTTGTCGATAGCTATTAACCCAATATTGCCAGGTCCGAACAATTTCGTGACATAATCCACAACCTGCCTAACGGCATCACCAATACTAACGCCGTCCCTCACCAGATTGGCAACCCTTAATGATGCCATAGCCCTAATAATGAACTCCCCAATGCCTGTGGCGGATACGGCGCAGACACCATTCTCAGCCCAGTAGCCAGCCCCGGGTAGAGGGGAATCACCAACCCTACCTGGCCACTTAAGTATCGTACCACCTGTTGATGTCGCTGCAGCTAAATTACCATCTCTATCCAGTGCCACAGCACCAACCGTGCCCATTAAACTAAACCTTCTTGCAAGTTCGGTATTTCTTTCGTAGCGTGTACGTAAACTCCTAATTAATGAATTATACCTATTGATCTTATTTTCATTGATCAACTCCGTAGATGGTACCCAAAGATTGAACTGCTTAGCAAGCTCCTCAGCCCCATCACCAACAATAAGTACGTGGTCCGTCTTCTCCATAACTAACCTGGCAAGCCTTATTGTATTAATCACATGCCTAACAGCGGCGACGGCACCAACGCTTAAGTCCTTGCCAAACATGATACCAGCGTCCTGCTCAACCTCACCGAAGAGGTTCAGTACCGAGCCCTTGCCCGCATCGTATGATCCATCAAACTCCATCACGGACACCGCCTCAACAACCATATCCAAGGCATTACCCCTCCTCACAGCATCCAAACCGGCATTAACGGCATTAA
>LOCH01000015.1:10224-13056 GCA_001516765.1 Vulcanisaeta sp. MG_3
TTAAATGCATTACTTATTTATCGTATATGCGCAAGTGATATTTACATATTTTATTAATTTAAGAGCATAACTTGATTTTTATCGCGATTAGATAATTAATGTTAATGTCAAGTAAGCTTACGAAAACCGAGGAGCTAGCCGCTAAGCTTTACTTTAATGATGGATTAAAGCCCAAGGAGATAGCCCAGAAGTTGGGCATATCCGTAAACACGGTGTATAAGGCAATTTCTAAGTATAGGTCCTTTACCATGAAGAATGGCGAGCAAACCGTGTCGCAGATGTATAATGATCATGGCACCACTAATCCTAAGGCTGAGGATAATTCCTACTCGTCTAATAGTGATTACGGTAATTATATATTCAATGTAAAATTATCAATAATAACAAACTACGTCCCCGATTCATCGCTTAATAATTATTCCGACCTTATATATCAGGGTGAGTTGATGAAGGAATTGAAGGCATTAAAGGAATTGATTAGTAAATTGATCGATAAGGTGGAGGAACTTGAGAGAAGGAGTAATATTAACTGCCAGGATAATATACAAACGCGTGATGAACAATCTGACAATGAATTCCAGGTACCAGACTTCATCCGTGATAATCCATGGGTTGATGTCCTAAGATTAAAACGGGACTCATAGGGCTGGTTTTGATCCATAGGTAGTTATTTTACGACTTTACGCTAATTACTAGACTCGGTTCAGCTCAACTACAACATTGACACTCTTATTAATTTTAGATTAATGCTTAAGGTAATATGTTATTGAGGTTTCTCTTAGTTTCTTTTTGTTTCTCTCTTTCAATTATTAAGAGGAAAATGGTTTATATAATGTTTCGTTGTTTTCATTATGTGAAACAGAACGTAATGAGGAACATGTTTTATGCGTTAATGGACACGGTAGCGGCAATACTACTCTATTTTGTATTTCCAATAATACCCATCTACGTCTTCATACTGCTCCTAATAATGGTACTCACGGCATCAATACTTACTAGGTATGGTCTATCCTCAGCCGTTTTAATAACGTACGTAATACTCATCTTCATAGTTTCGCTAGGCCATGCATCATTATTAATAATGCCATTATTACTGCTCACGTACTTAATAACGGAGGCTGGTGTCATTAATGACGTGGCGCTCATATCATGGACACTTCTTTTCACACCACTTTATTGGTTATCTATACCATTATCCACAATCCCATCAATTAAGGGGTACAGCATTAGATCTGCCGTTGTATTCACACTGCTATTACTACTCTATGTCATCGCAGCCGCATTCATGGGCATCAAATGGGTGCCAGTAATTAGGGTATCAATATCGAACCTAAACTTTATTCATGGTATCGAATCCATACTCTCCAATGAACCGCTATCGTTAAGTGTAGGTTATGGTAACCTAATCAATGCATCGTTATACCTATTGATGATCATTGTGGTAGTCATACCACCGGTAGTAAGTAAGTACTTAATCACCACCATCACCCAGGTAAATCTTAACGGAAAAATAATCCGCCTACTCACGAACTTTATACCCCCCGTATTAGCCACAGCCATACTTTATGTATTACCCATGATAGGGAGTTCCGAAATAACTCCCCTATTTTTATTGGGTTCAATAATCACGGGATCCATAGGCTACGTGATCGATGAGGTATCACTTAATAGAGGAAGTATTGCATCATTCATTGATAAGGGGAAGAGGACACCAACAATAATACCAATCACAGACCCCCTGGTTATCACGGAGTATGGTCATTGGGCTAAGAAGTTACCTAGCGAAGATTTGGAATTCATAAGTAACGCTATAGATGTGATCTCGAAGTCCAGGGTAATAGCATTACGTGCAGAATTACCACAAGATAAGTTGGACATAATCAGTAGGGTATTGTTTGGAGTAACCAGAACTAAGGGTTTCATAGTTAGGGGAGACGATATAGAATACATACCGGAGGATGTTAGGTGGTTCGTTAGATCCCATGAGAAATCCCTGCTGGTTTTAACGTCAAGTCATATAAGTAAGGGCGTTATTCGTGAATTAATAAATTACGCCGAGCAAATGAAATCTAATGTAATCTTTATAAATATTAATAATAATTTAGTCAATAAATTAAGGAAGTACGGCATTGAGACCCTTTATTATTACGATAAAAGCGAGCAATTAAATCAGCAACTGAAACAAATAAATGAGAACGCAGCACAGTCAACCCTAGGCAATAACGCAATTACCACTATTGAGGATGCGACAAGACCAAATTCTCAGGTAGATATTAAGAACCCCTCACCCAGACCTATCATTAGCGATAATTCCAATGAAGTCGTCAATAAGAATACTGATAACGTCATAATTCGTAGTGCAGTACCTAACGTTAATGATACTATGGAGGAACACACAACAAAGCAGGCACCTAAGAAACAACCATCAACTATTGAGGTGGAAAGCAAGAGGTCTGGCGTGGACAAACATGTGGTTAGGGAGGTTACGGTAACGCTAGACCCAATTGACTTAATAAACATGAGTGTTAAGTCTAAGTTAATTGATTACCTGGACTCATCAATTAGGCTTAGGGATATGCTTGCAAATTTGGGTCTTAAGTACATGTCGACAATATTGGTAATAGGACCTCCAAGATCTGGGAAAACAGCCCTCATAAATTACGTGGCTAAACACCTCAATTTGCAGATCATTAATTACGCAGATCCAAAAGCGTTTATAGTAGATAATGCTATAATTCACGTACCAAACCTCGAAAATGCACTCAGCGAGAACCTGGATCATATACATAACCTAGTCAATAATGCTAGAGCTAAGCACATCACTGTGGTTTT
>LOCH01000016.1 GCA_001516765.1 Vulcanisaeta sp. MG_3
TTATGGAGTTATTATGAGAAAGAGCGGCTGTAGATGGTGCTGCAACTCAGGCGGTATTCTATTTCGTAGAACTTAGGTGCTTTATGCAAGTACCTAATACCTAGTATTTATTAAGTTATTAAGCGAATTAATGAGTCGAGACCTCGCCCACGGGCCTGCTTGTTTAGTGTGGTTATTGGTATCTCGAGGTTTAGGATCTCGTTTACCATATCAATCCTAATCTCCCTAAAATACTTCGTGCTCATTTAGATAATTCCTGAACACGCCCAATACCTTACCTAGGTCCCTTCCCCTAACTGTACATGACACGTAATTAATACTGTCTGCCTTTCAGGGTGGGGAGGGCCAATCTCTAGCTTTGGGTGTGGGGTTGTGGTTTTTGTTCTGTGCTATTCGTTGTTTTTGTTGTGAGCGTTGTTGTTAGGGTTATGGTGAGTCCGGTTAGGAATAGTATTGCGAGCGTTTTGAGCGTGTTTTGGTTGTATAGTTGTGGTGCTATTCCTGTGAAGCCTAGGGCCCAGGCTATGTAGAATAGTAGCATTAGTGCTATGCCTAGGGTGATTAGGTAATTCCTTAATTTCTTGCTTATGGTTGGTCTTGGGATGTTGGGTAGGGCTGCGGCTATGGGTAGGACTGTTAGTATCATTAGCAATGTGTAGCCCGGCCTGGCCAGCGCCTCAATAATGCCTGGGGTAGGGCATTTCGCCTTTTCCGTGGATTCTATGGTTATTGGGCCTATGGTTACGTTGACAGGTAGGACTGGGGTGCTCGATATCAGGAGCACCTTTATGTCGGTTTTTGTCCAGTTCGTGACTGTGAATTCACCCTTTAATGCATAGCTTCCCGTGCCCGTTATGTTCATGACCACGCTTTGGTTAGGCATTACCAGTACTACCTGTGTCCAGGTGAATTTAATGGGCTCCTTCTCGAGTGATGAATACACCAGTGAGTACGTTGGTATCTCCCCGGGGTATTGAACCGTTTCATTATTGCTTATTACATTCATTCCCACGCCCTGGGTTACGTATAGGATTAACGGTTGATCCGTCATTATTGATAGTGCGTAGGTTCCTGGTGTTACGTTTAGATTAACATTGAACTCTATTGGGTATGGCTTCATACCCTGTACTATGGGTGGCGCGGTGGCTGTTGCCCTACCCACCACCTGCCCATTCCTTAGTATTGTTAGGGCTAGGTTTGCCTGTTGCTCTGAGTAGAATACGCCGTAGATTATGACCTTTAACACCTCCCCCGTGAAGTTTAGATTTAGGTTGAAGGTTACGGTGGAGTAGGCGTTTATCGGTAATACTGTGCTCGTTAAAGGTGTTGATATAATTCTTGGTATTAGCACATTGGTATAGTATGATTTGATATAGGGCGATATTGATAATAGGGTGCTAACGACATAGGTACCTGGTGGTATTTCCAATAAACCTGACTCTATCAAAAAGACCTTCTGGTAAGTGCCACTTAATAGTATTAACCCCTCATTACTTGTAGTGTAGCTAGATGAGTTGGTTGATAATTTATTAATACTGATATTGAAACCGTTAATTATAGGTACACCACTGTAGTTATTAATCACGAGTTGGTAATAACCACAGATCGCGTATGTACCATTCACAGGCCTGGTGCTGGTTACTTTACCAACCACTAATCTACCGGGCTTGATCATTAATGAACCAAGGGATGCCCAGGTTGGAACCTCAATGCGACCGCTTGGTGCCAGGGAAACCAATTCATAAACTCCCGTGGCGTTTTGGTTAAGTGATGACCAATTTGTGCCGAGACCACCGATGCCTTGATATGGAGGCCATAATGGCGATAATGGTGACATGAGCACAGTCAGCAACAGCGAGACGCCAAGGACGAGGGCACCAATCCTCCTATCCCTTAACTTAGCTAGGGCCTCGACCAACGTTATTATTAGTACTGCTGGCATTATCAATTGATAGCCAACGCCACCGAGTACTGTGGCGATTAACGCGGGGATTGCCGTGCCTAGGCTTGTTAGTTGTATGAAGGCTGTGGTGGCTAGACCATAGATGAGTTGGTTGATTATTCCTTGCACTGTGACGACTTTAATTAATGAGTACGCATTAGCTAACATGTAGTAGGTGATTGCCATGGATCCTATCGTAATAACGTATTGGTCAGACTCTGCAAACTTGTGCTCAATTAACCAATGGGTTATTGGTATAAGTATTAGCAGTAATGCGGCGGTTGGACTTAAAATAGCCGTTAATATTGCCAACGTGGTGCTCACGAACCTGTTATCAACATCGACGTAGTAATAAGTGGCTATTGCAAGCGCAATCGCCAGGGATTGGGGTTGCCAGGGTTCAAGAATTGAGGAAAGCAGTGATGCGTTGATTAGTGAGGAGAGCACGATCATGACTAGGTGATTGCTTGATAGGCCCCTTAACCTACCAATCCTATAGGTGTAGATTGCAATTAATGCGTTACTTATAATTATTAATGCAACAATTATTGCTGGTGAGTACCCACTCATGATTATGGGACCAAGCATTAGGGATTGCCCAAAATCCCTCGCCGTAGCGCTAACAATGCCCAGGGACTCCCTGAATAGCTCATCAAGTATGTAATAATTGGGATCACCGTTAAATACCTGGAAAAATACGTATAAGGACTCGGCAACACTTAGTAGATAGGTAAAAGTCCCGATCAATGCCTTGTTTGCGGTATCGCGATTCATTGCTGACAAAGGACCTTCTACGTTGAGATAATTAAAGTATTATTTCGTATTGCTTAAGTACGTGGTACAGTGCCTAATACCTATTAGTAAGTATACTAGTGAATCAAGTATTTCACCCACAGATCTACCTCTACTTAGGGTTATTGTTGGTATCTCAAGGCTCAAACCACCATCTACGGTATCAATCCTAATCTCCCTAAATATCTCACGCCTACTTAAGTAATCCCTAAGTATGGGCAATACCCTGTCCAAATCCCTTCCCTTCATGGCACAAGGTACGTAATTTACACCATCCCTCACGTACCTTCCATAATCCATATCGCACTCCACATATACATCGTCATAATACCTAACCAACACACTCATTGGGGTTAATTCCCAAACTCCTTTTAATCACTACCCGATGCTGGCATGCACATAGGCAAAACCATCTTTGTTTAAAGGCTTGAATAAGCTTTTAAAGGGACTTGTGCTTTTCGTTATTTGATGTCTTCAATTGAGGAATTAATAACTGGAACCGCGGTTGGTGTGAGGGCTAGTGATGGTGTTGTACTTGCGGCTGAGAAGAGGGTGGCTTATGGGTTCACGATGTTCAGTAGGTCTGGTAAGAAGGTGTTTAAGGTCAATGATAACATTGGTATAGCCTCCATAGGGATACTCGCTGATATGCAGGTGCTCACGAAGATCGCTAAGGCATACATGTCACTCTACGCCCTGGACACGAAGACAAGGCCAAGCATTAGGTCTGCAGCTAAGTTGTTATCCTACGTACTATTCTCAAATAGGATCCTCCCATACTTCGTGGAGGTTCTCGTAGGTGGTGTAGATGATGAGGGATCGCACCTGTTCATAATGGATTCATTGGGTTCATTGATAGAGGATGATTACGCCGCGGTAGGTACAGGAACGAAACTCGCGATCGCGATACTGGAGAGCGGTTATAGGCAGGGCATGAGCATTAAGGAGGCAAGGGATTTAGCGATAAGGGCAATAAATCAAAGCATATCAAGGGATCCCGTGTCCGGTGATGGAATCGACATACTAACAATAACGAGCAATGGAACTACCGAGGAAACAATACCACTACAACCACTGAGACTTTCATGAAAAGTAATACCCTGTACCCCGCCTGGAGGAGGTCCTTTCATTGGTGGGATATACCCAACTCGAGACCTCACGCCAGCGGGGCTAATTAAATCATGCCTAAGGCGAATTAATACTTTTATCTTCACATTAATGCCCTTCTTAACATTGATGAACTTCCACGGGACTGATTGGTGATGTAATTGGTCTTTGCTGAGGGTTTATTAGTCCAGACACACTGGTAACTATTTGGATGGTAGTCCTCATTGTTAGGTATGGTGAGGTCTCCATCAAGGGACTTAGTACCAGGTCTAGAATGGAGAAGTTGCTGGCGCGTAACGTAGTCGTTGGTTTGAGGTCTATGGGTATCGAGGCAAGGGTCAAGAGGGGTCAGGGTAGGTTATTCGTTGAGATCCCAGACGATAAGATTAGGGAAAGCATCGACTTAATTAGCAGGGTTTTTGGCGTTAAGTCCGTCTCGCCGGCTAAGGTCTATGGATTTAGCAACCTCAATGACCTAGTTGGTATAGCGGTTAAGGAGTGGAACGAATTAGTTAGGGGCAGAACCTTCGCGGTCAGGGTTAGGAGGATTGGCAATCACCCATTCACATCAATCGATGTAGCAAGGGTGGTAGGTGCGGCATTAAAGCCGTTCAGTGCTGGTGTTGACCTGGAGCGACCTGGCGTGGAATTGTTCATGGAGATTAGGGGTAATAATGCGTACCTATTCACGGAGATCGTTAAGGGTCCCGGTGGATTACCACTGGGTTCTGAGGGTAGGTTGTTGGCGTTGATTTCTGGGGGCTTTGACTCGCCTGTTGCGGCTTGGTTTATGATGAAGAGGGGTGCGTACGTGGATGCCCTATTCTGTTCCCTAGCCTATCCGGTGGATGTGATTAACTTCCTTAGGGTCTCAAACGCCCTATTTAGTAAGTGGTCCATTGGTTATGATCCAAGGTTATTCATACTGGATTGCTCACAATTAGTTAATGAGTTTAGGCAGGCAAACCCACACATGTGGAGCGTGTTGTTTAAGAGGGTTCTTTATGAGGTTGGTGCAAGGGTTGCTAAATCCGTGAATGCCCTTGGGCTCGTAACCGGGGAATCCCTTGGACAAGTTTCATCGCAAACCCTGCATAACCTAATGGCTATCGAGTATGGTATTGACATGCCGATTTATAGGCCGTTGATAGGTCTCGATAAAGATGAAATTATGTACTACGCTAGGCTTATAGGAACTTACGAGGAGTCCATGAGGACTGAGGAATTCTGCGCCTTATTCTCGGAGAAGCCTAGGACTAGGGTTAGTATTGAGGAGTTGAATAATGAAACGAATAAGTTAAGGCCGAGTCTCATTGATGACATCCTATCAACAATGATAACCCTAAGAACCAGCGCGATAGGTAAGGTTTTGGATACCCTAATGCAGGAGGTTAATGATGTGGATATTAGTGAGGTGCCGAGGAATGCCGTGATTATTGACTTAAGGAGCAAGGCAGAGTATGAGGCGTGGCATTTCCCTGGCGCGATAAACGCAAGCCCTGAGGATTTGCCGAAGATCGTGGAGCACATGGGTAGGGACAAGATCTACGTGTTGTACTGCAAGAAGGGTTTGAGCAGTAGGTGGGGTGCGCTTGAGCTTAGGCGGCTTGGTGTTAAAGCCTTCTCCATAAGTATTGAGAGGTTGAGGAGGGATGAGGACATCAAGAGGGCCCACTGAGGGTTATGTAAGGTCTAGGGTTCCGAGGGGATTCCACCTGGAGGTTGCTAGGTCTATCCAGAGGATGTTGGCTGGTAGGGTTGTGGAGAGGGACTTGGTGAGTGTTGATGATGTTGATATAATCGCAGGGATTGACGTAGCGTACATCGAGAAGGGCAGTGAGGAGATTGGGGTCTCCGTAGCCACCGCTTACTCGTTGAGTAGGGCGTCTGTCATTGAGTGGAGTTGTTGGGTTGGGCGTATTGCGTTTCCGTACGTACCGACCCTGCTGTCCTTCAGGGAGTTGAAGCCCATGGTCAACGCTTACCTGAGGCTTAGGGCTAAGCCGCAGGTCGTGCTGATTGACGGTCATGGTAGGGCGCACCCATTCAGGCTGGGTATAGCGAGCCACTTCGGGGTTTGTATGAGGGTGCCGACAATCGGTGTTGCTAAATCCCTACTCTACGGTAGGGTGGGTAATGGGGAGGGGCCAATAATTGATCCAGACACTGGTGAGGTTATTGGTTGGGCGGTGCGGTGTGCGCCTAGTAAGTTAACATACGTGAGTGTTGGTCATGGTATATCGTTGGAGAGTGCGGTAAAGCTCGTAAAGAGGTTATGTGTAAATTCGCAGATGCCAATACCAATACTTCACTCCCACAATAGGGCTAATGAACTCAAGAGGAGAATTGGCAGGAATATTGACTGGGAGAATCTCGATAGTGCGTGTTCAACATCGATAATATGAATAGCACCACGCAGGCTAGCTAACCCTTGGCCCACCATACTTCCTCAATGCATCCTCCAACTTCTTCTTATCAGCCTCACTCAGGACGCCAGGCTGCTGCTCAGGCTTGACTATCCACCTATCCACGTACCTACCCATGTTCTGCAAAACCACTATCCTGCTCGGTGGGTCCTCATCCATGTACCTGAAGTTCCCTCCCTGCCTGTTGATCTCATCAAGTAGTTTCATTGCCCAGTCCCTGACCTCCTCGTGCGTGAGCATGTCACCCCTACTAAGCCTATACACGGAGTGCCCCAGGTTCATGTATGACTTAACCTCAATGAAGTGTGGGTTCCCAATAACCATGAGCTTCGCAACTCTGGTATGTACCTTGGGTCGTAATTCAAGCTCCTTATCAGGGTTATCCTAATGACTGTCCTAGTGTTAACCTTACTGAGTAGCTCAAGACTCCTTAACCACCTCTCCCACGCATCCTCCCTATACATGACGGGCACATTAATCCTATAGAATAACTCCCTATTCGGTGCATTGCAGGATAGGTACAACTGCGTCGGTAACGCATCCTCGCGCTGCAGTCTCTCTAACATCTCCGGGTGCTCGCCGTTCGTAACTATGAATATCGACTTCGTGTTTGGTAGGCTCCTAAGGTACTTAATCAACTGCGGCAACTTCGGGTATAGCGTTGGCTCTCCGGACAGGGATATCGACCAATGAGTCGGCGTTAACGCCTCCTTAGCCCTCTCCCTGGCCCTTGGGTGCCCGAAATACCCAGTCAACAGCCTATACCTCTCGCGAAGCACGCCCTTGATTAATTCCTCGGGGTCGTCGACCAAATCCTCACTTGGCGTGAATGAGTCAAAGGATTCCGTAGGTCTCCAGCAATAAACACACCTATTGCTACATACCATGCCCACGGGGCTGAACTCAACACACCTGTGGGAACCACCTGCAGGTGCTCCATAGAACTTGAACTTATAGCAGCTCTGTTCCTGGGTTAACGCACTCCTGGTCCAGTGGCAGAGTTCTACCGTGGAGTGGTTGTAGATTCCGTAACCAGCCCTCATGAGCTTAGCCTTAGCCTCATCGCTAATCCTGAGCCTAACCCTACCACCAACCTCGCCAATAACGTGGTACTTCAACTGCTCCTTAATTAATTGAGTAGTACGCTCCATTTACGTCACAATTAAGACCGGTACTTTAAATATAAACTTTTAGTGTCGAAGTTAAACAACACCGCCTACCCGCCTCCAAAGCCTAACGTACCAATCAGGCAAGCCCAAATCCTCAACCCTAACAGACCTATCAGGCGTGTAGGGCTTAATATCGAGGACTGGCGTGCCATCGAATAGGTCAAGCCCAGAAACCCTGAGGAACCTACCATCCCTATCGACGAGCCTAACCACACTAAGCCCTACGGGGTTAGGCCTATGCGGGGAATCTGTGGCGAAAACACCGACCTCAGGCAACTCACTGGGCTCAACACCAAACATTACAAGTCTCCTAGGCCTAACAACAAGCACCCCTCGCTGTTCCCTGGTGACGTTATGTAACAGTGATATTAGTATTAGGTGGGAAAAGCCATCAATGCCCCTGAGACCGTCCATATACTCCTCAAAGACCTCAACAACCCCCTCAACCCCCGTCAACGATCTCCTAATAAAATCATCACCATACCCATGCCTAACCACACCAATGGGCCTAAGGAACAGGCCGTTGCCAAAGACCACGAAGTACCTGGATAACTCCATGTAGGACTCGTCATCCCTAAGCAACTCCGTCACCAAGTCCTTTAATAGCCCCTTCTCCTTAACATCCTGAGGAACTCCTTGAAATTCACAGGCTTCTTTCCTCAATGCGTCATTATTAATATTATGATTGCTTGTTTATCAGAATTGAAATAAGGAAAAATTTAAAAGGAAATATGGGAATAGTGTATGATGTCAACAGAAAAAATTGGAAAATTGAAACATAAAATTGCATTAATTACCATCCTCGCAACATTAGCTCTAAGTGTGCTGGTGCTTGCTGACGTTATTTACTACTACAGGGGCGTAATAACAGCCCAAGTCTCGCCACCACCAATATCATTCTTCCAGGGACCGAATGGTTATGCACCACCTTATGTCGTAGCTACACCAACATCGACTGGGTTTAACCTGGTGATTCAGATAACGAATGCCTCATACATATATTACTACGAGGTACTTGGGCTAAACGTCTACAGCTGGTGTTGGCTTTATGTAACCAATGTAACCGCAACAACTCCCACATTAATAAGCAACATGTGGTTATACATACAAACACCACAAAACCAGACATACTGCATATTGCCAGTGATTTATCAATCAGCACCAACACCGTTACCAATGCCGACCTATCAATCATGCACAGCAGGTTATTGGAAGACCCACACGACAGTACCACCCTGGTCATCGCAATACCCACCAAGCGCAACCCTAGGTTCGGTATTCACTGCATTAAACACCTACTGCACAGAACTAAGCAGTTACACCCTACTACAGGCCCTAAGCTTCCCAAGCCAAGGACCATACAAAACAAGTACGTACTGCGGTAAGGTTGAGCTATTGCTAGTCCAAGCCGTGGCTGCCCTTGAGAACTCATTAACAATGAACTACCCATTAACACCATCCCAAGTAATAACTATGGTGAACAACGCAATAAGTAGCAATAGCACGACTACGGTTATGAACCTACAGAACTACTTAAATAATTTAAATGAGGAGTACTCTTACGCATGCTCACCTGGAACGGTATACCCATCAATAAGCCCAACGAGTAGTTGTGTGTTGCAACCAGGTACTACGTACTATATATCAGTCCTCGTACAACCAATAACGCCACTACAGAATGGGCAGAGTGAGACAATAAGCCTTTACCTGGCATGCAATGTAGTAGGCAACGAATCAATACCATTACCGCCAGTAGGTGGATAAGCATCTTTCAATTTTTTATCGAAATTATATTATTATTTTTATATCATTATTAAAAAATAAGAAATAACAGAAAGAAAAATTTAAAAAGGAAAGCCCAAGTGATAAAGTTCGGTATGAGGAGTCCTAAGATAAGGAGATATGCGGTGATAATAGCGATGGCGTTAATGCTAGTAAGCGTGGTAGTACTTGCTGACGTGATATACTACTACAAGGGCGTCATAACAGCCCAGGTCTCTGCACCG
>LOCH01000017.1 GCA_001516765.1 Vulcanisaeta sp. MG_3
AGGGAGAACTTGGCCGAGAGGCAACAGAAGCTCAACCACCACATTGCCCAGCTACTTAGGATAGCCGACATCTACAACATTGCCGTTGTGGTGACAAACCAGGTAATTGCTCAACCAGATGTATTCTTCGGAAACCCACTGAAACCAGCAGGAGGTAATGTGATAGCCCACGGTGCAACCTATAGGATTTGGCTTAGGAAGGGTAAGGAGAACGTGAGGATAGCCAAGATCTTCGATAGCCCATACCACCCAGAGAGGGAGGTTACATTCAGGATTACGGAGGAAGGCGTTGTTGATTAAACCTCTTCATCAATAATCACCATTCAACCTATCAACCAATGAATCAGGATCGCCAAGGTACCTAATGTCAATCTTCTTCTCAAAACTTATCAACTCAAAATTCAATCCCAAATCTCTTGCATACCTATACACCTCCATAAGCTCATCCCTACTTGGTCTCCTAGCCAACTCCCTGAACTCCGGATTATAATGACTTGAATGGGGGTCGGTCTCGTGTTCGGGTCTGTACTGGTCCATTATATTCACGAGGACTCCAGGCATGTTATCCGAAATCCACTTAAGCACGGGTTTGGTATCGCACTCGATATGGTTCGGCATCACTAAATGCCTAATTATCATGTCCTCACCCCAGTCATAGACAACCTTGTGATTCCTGGAAACAACCTCGAAATACCTCGGTGTTCTCGAGATCCTGAAGGCACACTTGTCATTACCATACTTAAAATCGGGCAACCAAATATCCATGACAACCCTGAGCAGCCTTAGTGATTCCGGCGTCATGTAGAAGTTGCTGTTCCATAGCATGGGCACGTTTACCTCATTGCCATACATGGCCCAACCCTTATTGAAGTTGTAGGGTAGGAAGTCAGCCTTAACTGAAAGTATGTGCTCATAATCCTCCTCACCGAGTTGATCCAGGATCTTCATACCATGCTTAGCCAACAGATCTATCGCCTCGACTATATTATGTAAGTTAGGCGTTGGCTCACCACCAACCCAGTTGATGTTATGAACACCCTCAAGCCTAAGCAGGACAACGATTGACGCAAGATCCCTGGGGGTCACTGGTACTCCATTGAACCTATCCCTACTTATGTCGGCGTTCTGGCAGAAGGCACATCGCATGTTGCAGGATGTGAAGAATATTGTCCCAGACCCCAAGGTGCCACGTAGCGGTAATTCTTCACCAAGGTGATGGAAGTACGTGGAGACCCTACTCACGGAATCCAGCATACAAACACCAAGCCTCCTACCGCCAGTCCTATCAACACGACACCTCCACTCACAGAACTCGCAATGTCTAAGCATCCTCCTCGCAATCTCGGTGATCAGATCTAGGAGCGATGGCTCGCTCTTGGGTACGTTCCTTATATCAACTTCACCATTCCTAACCTTACCCCATAGATCGAGAAATTCCTTTGTGGCCTCATCAAACTCCCTCCATAACTCACCTTCGCTAGAATCCCTAAGGTTTATGTTAGCCCTAACCCTCGATGCAATTAGGTACTTAGCCGGTTTCCTGTTTGTTGATACGTCATAGTACCAAGGCAGTTTATGCTTAATGTACCTCCAAATCCACAATCTCGAGAAGGACTCCACAGCAATAATTCAGCAGGCCCCTAAAAATCCATAGCCCGGATAAAACTAAAATACACCGTTTAACCCATACACCCGTGAGCGTTGGTAAAATCAGGCTTGCCATAGTTGTTGCGGAGTTCAATTACGACATAACATACCTAATGCTACAGAAAGCACTGGAGCATGCGAAATTCCTGGGTGCGGAGGTGACCTACGTGGCCAAGGTGCCGGGTACCTACGACATGCCCATAGTAGTTAATGAATTACTGAAGAAGGAGGATGTCGATGCGGTGGCGGCAATAGGCGCCGTGATACAGGGCGAGACGAAGCATGACGAATTGGTGGCTCACCAAACAGCCAGGAAGTTGATGGATTTATCCGTGGATTACGGAAAACCGGTGGGTATGGGGATAATAGGACCCGGAGCAAATAGGGTACAGGCGTTGGAGAGGGCTGAGGAATACGCAAGGAGGGCTGTAGAGGCCGCTGTAAAACTCGCAAGGAGAGTTTCCACACTGAGGGGCGCAAGGTACGAGGGAAGTACCGTATACATTGAATAGTCAGTATTGGAGTCACTCATCACAAATCCGTTAGGTAAAGCCTCATCACAACACTAATTAAATAAGAACCCTTATTTGAGCTACTCCCCGTGATTACCGTAGCTGTTGGTTCAAGGAATCCGAACAAGGTGAGGGCTGTGGAAATAGCCTTTAGGCTCATGGGATTCAGAGCTAATGTGATTGCTGTGGAACCTCCTAAAGACCTACCGCCGGAGCCCATGGGCTTTGATGAAATACTTAATGGTGCCTTAACAAGGGCTAACTACGCGCTGATTAGTACGCCCAATGCCGAGTTTGGCGTTGGTATTGAGGCGGGAATAATCAAGTTGGGCAAAATAAATGCGTATCTAGACGTAACAATGGCTGTGATTGCCGATAGGTATGGCGAAACAACCGTGGGCCTGAGTCCAGCGTTTATGGTGCCGAGGAAATTCGCGGAGGAGGTATTGAGGGGCAGGGAGTTAAATGATGTTGCGGAGCAGTACTACGGCGTGGTGAACATAGGGAGGAGGTATGGGCTTATAGGGGCTGTCACTAGGCGTTTCATAGAGAGGTTGGATTTGAATACAGAGGCAGTATACATGGCTTTATTACCGAGGGCTCCCTGGAATAAAAACCTCTACTCAACTTGAATTACTATCATCAAACCTGAACGATAGGTAAAATTACCACCGTATAGTAATTACCATGAACATCGTAATGGATGCCGTGAAGGCAAGCATTGAGGAGTTGAGAAGGAGATTTCCCGGAAAGTCTAGGTCCTGGTTAATGAGGTCATTACGCAGATTCCTAAACAATGATATTAGGAAATTGAATGAAAACGTATGGGTCGTTGCCGGCCGACGTGAAATGGGTGATGCATTACCACAATACGTGGTTAGGTACGTAAACGGTAAGTACCTATGCGATTGTCAAGCATCAATGATAAAGAGACGATTATGCACCCACATAGGTGCCGTCGTATTGAGGAACATTTATGAGGGTATTACGAGGATTGTGTACGCCGCAACAATAAACGTTAAGTGCAGAGACACTCAATTACTAATTATTGGAGAAAACAGCAAGGATGTTGAGATAAGGAGAATAGTGAAGGATAAGGAGTTGAAATACATATTAATGGCCAGCAGGGAAATGATGATAAAGGCGATATTGGCCTGTAATGATGAGATAACGGAGAAAACAATACAACTAAAGCCAACAGAATTATGGAAAATCTTAAGCACCGAAAATAACCATGAGAGTGCATAAAGATTTATGGTGCGGCCGCCGGGATTCGAACCCGGGTTCTGCGGCTAACTACTCACCCATAATCGTGAACGGCAGGCCGCCATCCTAGACCAGGCTAGACTACGGCCGCGGTTTTTACATCAATAACGTCATTTTTAAGGTTTTCTCCCGTAGATACCTGTTGATGACTAACCATTCATGATGAATCCTAAGTTACATCCTTCTTAATTCAGCATTATCTCGTTAAGTCATAACTATTTTGATTCAATTAAGGTTAAAGCATTGCTAGCCAATTGGTGTTATCGCAACAGGCTTTATATAAACACTCACGGTCACATTTTGTTCCTGTTGCTAATAATAAGGTTCGATATAGATTACAAAGCCGAGAAGGGCTGAGTTGCTTGGTTTTAGGGAATTCATGATTCACAAGATAATACCGTTGTTTTAAATTCTCATGAAATCTGTCTATAAGTTAAATAATGCATCATTCTTTTATGCCAGATAGTTCGTGGTATAGCCTAAGTAGGGCTTGTGTTCCCTTATCGCCAAGACCCTTGGCCACCAGTGCGTTGTATAGTTCCAGGGTAAGCGCCGTGCCTGGCAGTGGGACGCCGAGCTTATTCGCCATCTCCACGGCGTACTTGAGGTCCTTCTTAAGGTGGGCCGCCTTGAAGCCTGGTTCGTAATCGCCCTTCATCATCTTAGGCATGTAGTACTGGACCGTGAATGAGTTTGCGCCTCCCGTGGATAGTACCGTGAATAGTTTATCCATGTCTATACTGGCCTTCTTCGCCAATGCCATTGCCTCGACAACCGCAAGCATGTTTAAACCAACGACTATTTGGTTCAGTAACTTCAGCATCTGTCCACTACCAACATCGCCCGCATATACTATTGTCTTACCCATGGCCTCAAGTACGGGTTTAACCCTCTCGAAAACCTCCCTCTTTCCACCAACCATTATCGTTAATGTGCCCTGTCTAGCACCAATATCGCTGCCCGTGACTGGCGCGTCGAGGAACTCAATGCCGTACTCAGCCAATCTTTTGGCAAAGTACCTGGCGTATTCCGGCGAGTTCGTGCTCATGTCAATAACGATAAGGCCTGGGTGTGCGCCGTATACCACGCCATCCCTGCCAAACAATACCTCCTCAACGTCTGGTGCGTCGGTCACCATGTCAATAACGACATCACTCTTCTCCGCAACCTCCCTGGGGGAGTTAGCCACCGGTACCCCGAGTTTTGCGAAGGGTTCTGTCTTACTCCTTGTTCTATTGTAGACAATGAGCGGGAAACCCTTCTTATGTATGTTCATGGCCATGGCGCTGCCCATTATACCAAGCCCTATAAAACCAACCCTCAACTGCTCCATACAATTCCCTCATTAATTCTTAATTAATAAGTCTGAATTAATACGTGTTTTAGGTGGATAATGGTTAATAAGGCGTGTCGTTATTCACGAATTGTGAGGCTTGTTAGGGTTGATGATGCTGTTGGTTTGATGCTGGGTTACGACACAACATATGTGGGTAGGGATGGGGCTACCGTATTATTACCAAGGGGCCACATAATAACTAGGGAGGATGTGGAGAAGTTGAAGGACTCTGGCGTCTACTTTGTGTGGGTCATGGGTGATGAGGAAGGTAGTGACTTGATGTATGAGTGGGAGATCGCTGAAGCCGTAGCCAATGCTGTTGCTGGGCGAAATATCTACGTTAAACCCGCCAGACAGGGTTCAGCACGGTTATTGACTACCGTAAATGGAGTACTGCTTGTCGATTCCAATGGGCTAAAGACCCTTAACCTAAGCGGTAATGTCCTCCTAATAACGAGACAGAACTATGTTGGTGTTGTGAAGGATGATGTGGTGGGTATAATCGATGTAATACCACTTAGTATGAGAAGACAGGAGGTTGAGGAATTGCTTAAGCTTAAGGGATTGGTTAATGTTGAGCCGTTTAGGAGGACTAGGCTTGGTGTTGTTATTACGGGCACCGAGATTTACCAAGGCAGGAAGAGCGACCTGTACTACCCAGTCATAAAGGCTAGGGCTGACAGGTTTGGTTGGAGTATTGTGTATAGGGAGGTTGTGCCTGATGATGAGGATAAGATAGCAAGTGCGGTGCGTGAGGCTGTGAACCAGAATGCGGAGACTGTTGTGGTAACTGGTGGTATGTCTGTGGACCCGACTGATAGGACACCAATAGCCATCAAGAGGTTAGGGGCTGAAATAATAGCCTATGGAGTACCTATAAAGCCCACGACAATGACCATGATAGCCCTACTGGGTGATGTACCAATCCTGGCCGTGTCAGCAGGCGGTATCTACTACAGTGATTTCAATGCTCTCGACATATTCCTGCCAAGGTTGATGGCCGACCTAATACCGACAAGGGAGGAAATCGCAGCAATGGGACTTGGAGGACTACTACCAAATTATAAACTCACGATCCACCCATAACCAGGGCATGGTTTTTCGGTGTCGCGCACTATTTCTCAATCCCTAAACGCCTAAGCACGGTGTTAACGATATCCCTAGCCCTACGGGCTTTATTAAGCAGAGCGCTTGCGTAATCCCTATCATATAACATGCCGGGCGTTAACTCACTTGAGGGTTCTCCATAGGTTAATCGAGCATGTTCCACGGCCATCTCGCGACTCATAAGTGCCAACTCCCTCACAATACTCCTTAAATCCTCAGGTAATTGACTCAACAACGTCAGTAATTGATTAGAGGGATCGTGGCTCCACGTCGGTACCTCATACATGGAAATTAGGGCCTTAGCGAAGTTCTCAATGGATAATTGTGAGTAATGGACGCACCCAGCCCAATCACTGACTTGACAATACATCTCCGCTCGTCTAAGATGCTCATTGGCGAGCGCCAGTCTGTACTCGAGCTCCCCTATTGGGTCTATCATAATACCCTTACCTCAGCCATGGGTTTAGGTAGGATCCAGTAATACGCCCTACCATCCCTAACCCTCCTCAATCCACTCTCAACTATTCTGCGCCTAACATGGGCTAGGAAATCCCGTAATATACCGGACCTGTCGAGGAGGATTAAGGCGTCCCAATAAATATTCAGGAGTAGGGGCCGTATTATACCTGGGTTTACGAACTCCTCGAAGTCCATATCCAACACCGTGAACCCGGGGTAGTCCCTCAGCAGGGCCGTGATTGCCAAATAAATGGCCCTACTCCTCTTCAATTTGTTAATCTTATCGAGCCCCCTATGGAGGACCAGTATATCAATATCACTCCTCTCATTAGCCTCGCACCTAGCCCACGATCCAAAGAGTAGTACAGCTACGTAGTTCTCATTAATTAACCTACTCAACCTCCCCCTAAGGTCGTTAATCACCGAATTACAATCCAGGGACATATTTACATCAATTGCCCAGACCATAACTTAAATCATTTTCTTATTGAGAAGATCTATTTGCTGCCTTCCTCAACCTCTCTGGACACAGCATTGAATAGGCCCTTTATATAGCCTATGGTGTATATCCTCCCTAGGTACGAGTAGCCCGGTGTATACTCAATATCGTTTTCTAGAGTTGGTGTGTGGTCAACCCTTAGGTACCACTCATGGTTAATCTCCAGGAAAGCCTTGGCTGCATTAACGAGGTCCGTTTTACCCTCACCGATGAGCGTCTCCACGAAGTTGTACCTATCACCCCTGACATCCCTGAAGTGTACGAAGTAGATCCTATCCTTGAGCTTTCTGACGGCTCCAGGTATGTCATCAGTCATTAGTGTAAAATTTCCCATACAGAAGGTTATACCGTTATACTCACTCCTGTTGAGGCTTATCAACCTCTCGAAGGCCTCCACGCTATTCATTATCCTAGGCACACCCCTATACTCAGGTATGGGTGGATCATCGGGGTGCATCGCAAGCCTAACGTTGGCCTGCTCCGCAATTGGTACAATATAGTCCAGGAAATCCTTAAGATTTTTCCATAAGTCCTCATGCGTAATCTTACCAACACGTTTGAGTATTGCAGGTGGTGGGGAATTCTCTATATCCTTAATGTTGAAGCCTGTCACGTACATGCCAGCCCTATCCGGTATGTGAGTTCTTGTTCTGGACCAACCAATACCCGCCATCCAACTATAAATCCAAATCCTAATGCCCAACTTACCCATGTTCTCAATAAGCCTCGCCACATTATCGAGCTCCTCCTCCCTCAACTCCCTAATACCGAGCCTAATACCATCAAGTGGTGGATTATCCTCAATAGCAACGAGCCTAAGCCCATTCTCCTCGAGCATCTCCTTATAACGCATCAATGGTTCGTAATCCCACGGCTTCTCCTCCTCAATCTGCCTCCAATCCCTAAACCACCTAGGCAGTACGCCATCAGCAAAATCCACACCCAATTGTTGAGAACTCGCCAAAACCAGTTCGGCCTATTCTCAAGTATTATCTCGGCAAACCTAATCTCCATCAAACCAAACCACTAAAGGACACTTAATAAAGCAATGCTCTAACTGGTGTTAATGCTGAAGGCATTATTGCGAATTTAGTAATTTCGCTATTTTGTAATCATC
>LOCH01000018.1:0-7691 GCA_001516765.1 Vulcanisaeta sp. MG_3
AATCCTAATGCTCAAATCCATACTCATTAATTTATGTTCCAGGTTATTTAAATGCTCATTTTGTACGGTTGCAAATATTACCTGTTACAATCAATGGTTTTCCGTGGGTGGTCTACCGTAATAAAACACTTAATAAACTTAAATATAAACGCCCATAGTATGTTAGCTAGTACAATTACCTTGCTAGAGGCATTAGTTTTAATAGGTACGGTGTTATGGATAACGCAATACTCAATATCAAGGAGGGCCCATGCTTATGAAAGACCATCATCAGTAAATCAACAGATTAATCAGCTACCCAAGGTTTCAATAATAATCCCAGCCTATAGAGAAAAGAGACAGAGTATCGAGAAAACCCTAGACAGCCTTTCATCGCAGAATTATCCACGGAATCTCATGGAAGTCTTGGTGGTCGTTGATAGGGATGACGTGCACACATTAAATGAAACATTAAAAGCTGTGGAAACGTTCCTAAATTCGTTAAATATCAAGGTGATAATCAACGAGAATGCAGGTCGTAGGCTCAAGGCCATTGCAATAAATAATGCCATGAAGCACGTTAGTGGCTCTATAGTGGGTATTTACGATGCCGACGACGTATTCCCAAGGGACCAGGTGCTCAATGCGGTGTTGCTGATGATGGAGAAGAACTACGCCGCGGTGGGTACTAGGGTCTATAGGTTTAGGAATACGGTGCTTGGAAGCCTGATGTACCTGGAATCCCTGGTTTGGTATAATGCGATTGTACCATTCCTCAGGACAACCGTAAAGATAACGCCACTGTCAGGTGAGGGTTTGTTCATAAGAAGGGATGTTGTTACCTCAATACCCGAGAGCTTGGCTGAGGATGCATTATTGTCGCTGGAGTTATCACGTAGGGGTTATGGGATTGGGCTCCTCGATTCTTACGTGTACGAGTTAGCCCCATTAAATATAGCTAGCTTCATAAGGCAGAGGATTAGGTGGAATAAGGGTTACGCGCAGAATTTCCTGTTAATACTTAGGCAGGGGGTTCGGGCTGGTTACGTACTTAGGATCCTCGTAATGTATGTCCTGATAGCACTACCCCCAGCCCTGTTGATAGTTTCCGCGGTGGGTTTCGCTACCGTGGTTTACATGACTATTATTGTTAAGGCATTCACCATGGATGTTATCTACCAATTAATACTGGCGATACTACTATCGGAGCTCGTGGTTTTATACCTAATCAGGGATTACGTGCATGAAAGTATGAGTATGGGTAGAGCCTTTGTACTACTACCCATCTACTGGTTCCTACTGGGGACAGTAACAATAACATCGCCCTTCATACCCATTAACAACTGGTTAAAAACAACGCGATAATCCAGACTCTATGTGTATGATTATTTCGTATGCAACCGCTCACGCCTCATCTTGGTTAACCAAAATTATACTAAATCCTAACAACATCAACACCGGCATACTTTGGTGCAATCCTACTGGTCATTATCACTTGGTAACCAATCCTCCTTGCTACATTATCGATAATCCTAACCACGTCATCAAGATCATCGCTCGTTAATCCAATGTCAATCCCGTCAATCAACAATACGGAACCTGGCGGCGTGAGTATTAATTGAACGATTACAGGGAGTAAAGACTTTAGTTTAAGACCTGCATGGTACATCGGCACCCACACATCGCCAACCCTGACATAACCCGAAATCCTCTTAGGGGCTGTGAAACCAGCCTTAACACCCCCAATACCTAGCTCCCTAATTAGGTTCATGACCTCGTTATAGATGCCCTCATACTCAGGCCTTGTACTTATGATTGAGAGTTGATGAACCGTGTATTGCCCGTCAGAACCAACGGAGTTTGTTGGTAGATCAACCGTCGTTTCGTAATCCCTCTTCCACCAACAAACCCTACCCTCACTTAGGTAATAGAACTTATTCTTAAGCATGTTTCTAAGGATGAACATTAATGCGTAGGCTCTCTTCGACGCATCACCATCGCATGTCATGAATGCATCCTCATGAATAACATGTGTCGGGGTAATGCACAACCTGGCATTCACCGGATACCTCATAAAACCCTCATTACCCACCTTCTCAATAACCGCCACAACCTCATCGTTCAGACGAACCTCCTGCCTAACCCAGTAATCACTAAGCCTATAACTATAGTAATAACCAATCACCGAACCCTTACCTAACTCAAAACCGATGCTACGCCCAAGCCTCTCGCCATCCTCATCAACCTCGTAATGAACACCTACCGTAATAACCCCACTTGGATCGAGTCCATACGAAATGTCAGTCGGCTCATGAATTATCAATAAATTACCCTCAAGGACAAGCCACTCCTCACCCCTACTCTGCATCAACAACGCCAAAGCCTCCATCAAGCTAGTCTTACCTGAACCACTGCGCCCAACAATCACGGTGTTGCCTTTGAATTCCACGGATAACCCATTACCTAACCCCTTGAATCCCTTAACCACCGCCTTCACGAGCCTCGTCATGCTCATCAACCAAGGCGTAGGCTATTATTAAAAGACCACCCACATTACCCAGGTTAACATTGCTTACGTTAATACCGATCTGCATAATTTTACGATCACCAGCAGCAATGCCTAGCTCATTCAACGCCTTGCCCAATGCATCATCAAGCCTATTCAAGGCAACCTCAAGTTCCACGCCTCTGGTTAATTGACCGACGTTTACCGTCAGTGGTATGAACTTCCTAACGTGTATTATCTTAACCATCAAATCTACCAACGCCTCTAAAATAAAATACATACCTCGTATTGAGGGACGGGTAAGGTTTTATTTTTGCAGAGCGCGTGTTAGTAAGCTATGGAGGTGGTATTCACACCGTGGAGGTGGTCTTACATAAAGTCCACAAATAATAAGGAAAGCGGATGTGTATTATGTGCCTATCTACATGTCGATGATGAATTAGTAGTTTACAGGGGTAAGCGTTGTTTCATAGTCATGAATAAGTACCCATACAACATTGGGCACGTAATGGTGGTGCCCAACAGGCATGTCCCCTCAATAACAGACTTAGATAGTGAAGAATTGAGGGAATGCACAGTATTGCTAACCATGATAACGAGGGCAATAACCGAGGTCCTGGGCATTGATTATGAGGATCTCGATATTGGGATAAACATAGGCAGGGTGGCTGGAGCAGGTATTGAGGAGCACATGCACATACACATCGTGCCGAAACCATCAACCATAACCTTTAAGGATATAGACCCAAATGCCGTTGCCGAGACCACCAAGGAAGTAGCTGCAAAACTTAGGGATGCTATTCATCGTTTCATGAAGGTACACAATATAAATGCCTAATTCTCTATATAGGTGTGCCATTTACAGCTGAGCCATTTAAGGCATTACTCACGGACATAGTGACGCCAAAGTATGTATTTTCGCTAATGAACTCATTAAAGTGCGGTTTACTTAGTGATAAGGATTTACCCATACTAACAATGGGCACTGGTGCCAAAAGGGCTATTGTAATTACGGGCTTTTCAGTACTTGATTATAGGATAAGCAATGCCCTAATTTATATGGTATTGAGCAAATGCGTGAATAATGTCCATGCAATACCAACATTCAGTGCATCCCAATTATCCAAGTGGACCATCAAGGTAATACCCTTCGCGAACCCATGGCCCTTTTCCTCATGGGATGTGATCCGTGGCAAGGAATCATTCTACCTCCTCGATGATGATGGAATTCCCACCAGGTACGATGCGTTGACCCTCAGGAGCAAGTATTCATTAAAGCTCCATGGCTTAATAAATGAAGTAAAGCCTGAATTGATAATAATGCTAACGGCATCCTCTGAATGGTCCATAATGACACCAAGGCCTATAAGTATTAATGGTTATGAAACTGCTGAACTAAGCCCGACTGATTTCCTAGGTCATTTTGCTCATGAGGGCTACCCAACAATAGTGATGACGATACCCCGGGAGTCAGGGCTGTATGAAATTACCCAGAGGATTATTCAATTGATTAGGGATTATAACGTGAAGTATGAGGAGATTAAACCCCTTGAGTTGGTTATTAGGGTTGATGGCGACATTAATAGCATAGCCAATATACTTAGACTCCACGGTTTTCTCATTGGTGTTGATGGTAATAAATTGATAATTAGGGCTAACGAGAAAAACCAATTCCTCCTAAACTCCCTGATAGATAATAATTTGATTGAGCATTATTTCAACGTAGAGATTCTAGAAGTCCGTCTTCAATAATAACTCTGACCAACTCCTCAGAGAAACATTTAATTATTACTCTATATTGGTATATGATTTAATTATGGAGAGAATTGTGCTCTCATATTCGGATAAATACCTGAACTACAATTTCGGCGCATGGCATCCCTTTAAGCCGTATAGGGAACAGAGACTGATTGAACTTATTAAGGAACATGATTTACTGAACACTTACGTAGACATTGTAGAACCCGAACCTGCATCAGATGAGGAATTAATGCTCGTTCACACAAGGGATTATATAGAGTATGTAAAGAGAGCTAGCGAGACAGGTTTAGGGTACCTGGACTACGGCGATACACCAGCCTTTAAGGGTGTTCATGAGGCTGCAGCGATTAGGGTTGGTGGTACATTATTAGTTACTAAGCTTGTCAATGAGGGTAAGTACGTACATGGCTTTAATCCAGGTGGCGGTTTTCACCATGCAAAGCCCAACGAGGCTGCAGGCTTCTGTGTATACAACGATATAGCCATTGCGGTTAGATGGCTCAGGAGTCATGGGGTTAGGCGTGTGGCGATTCTCGACGTTGATGTTCACCACGCCGATGGCACCCAGGAAGTTTTCAACAATGAGGATGTCCTGCTCATATCTACCCATGGTTATGATGGACGCTTTTACCCAGGGACTGGTTGGATTGATGAGGATGGGGTTGGGCAGGGTAAGGGGCTTAAGGTGAACATACCATTACCTCCACGCACGGGAGATGATATATACTCAATAGTTATTGATGAGATCATAAAGCCCATGCTTGAGAGATACTCACCTGAATTCCTAGTTCTTCAATTCGGTGTGGATGCCCATGCAGATGATGAGTTAGGGATACTTAACTTAACCACTGCATCATACATTAAGGTGCTTAATACGGCACATGAGGTGGCTCATAAATACTCAAATGGAAAGCTTGTACTGACAGGCGGTGGTGGCTACAATGTTTGGAATACCGTCAAAACCTGGTTCCTAGCTATTATTCAACTCACGAATCCAGAAATGCTGAATAAATATAGTGAGTACATGGATAAGGAATCATCAACAACGCCTGGACGGTATTACGAGGAGGCATTGTACGTAATAGATACTGTGAAGGAAAGATTTGGTTTATAGCGAATGCCACGCAGTTAAAATCAATACTGATAAAACGACTTATTAGGTACATCCTAACCAAAATTGCTTCACCGCTTACGGTTAATTAAATGATATCTCGATTTCCTTTAGAGGGCATCATTCAATATGCGCGATTCTCTTTGTTTGGAAGGACCTTATCTTAATTATTATCCTGTATCCGCAGTATGGGCAATGGATGCCTGGTGTTATCATGTCCTCAAGTGAAAATACCCTACCGCACTTGAGGCACATATACATCTTCCTGCCGGTAACTTCGCCGCCTGCCTCGCCTTCCTCAGTTTGTGCGGGAACATTGGCTGGTGCTTCCTCACCACCTTCCTCAAAGAATTCCTCGCCCACGTATGGCGATTAGTTAACCCCTATAAATTTATTTTCTGATTCCTAGTATTGACCTAATTCTCTCTTCAGCATTTATCCTGCTCAATACAGGTAATACGCCAGTGGCGACTAGGCTTTGCCACGATTTATCGCCACTGGCCATCAACTCCCTAATCCTGGTACCGCTATAAACCTCCTTGTTGAAAAGTGGTGTATTTAGTACCTTAACCCCACCAAACTCCAGGCAAAGCCTCGTAAATTCATCGTTCGTATAAGCCACATCGAATGAGGGACATTGTTCACGTACATAGGCATACCATAGGGCAGAGTCTCCCTTGGTGTCGGGTACGGCACAGTACACGACTTTATTCAGTAAATTTAGTTCCTTAAGCATTGAGTAAAGCATCTCAATCCTCTCACCAACGGTGAATGGGTTCCTCGGTGTGAATGATTCATTAGCTGAGCCAATGGCCACCACAACCTCCTCATGTCTACCCAACAACCACTTAATGACCTCCTCATGACCCCTATGCAGTGGCTGGAACCTACCGATAAAGAGTGCCCTTGCCACGCATCAATACTATAAGGTGATATTTTATCCATTACCCACCATAGCATCACCTTTAAAGCTAGGTCATTAAATCATCCGTATATGGTTAAGATTAAGGATACCGAGGTAATGTTAGTGGAGGCGGTAGAACCCTTCGATATTAACCCACTAGGTAACTTGTTCGGTGGTAGGATGCTTGAGTGGATGGCGAACATAGGCACGGTGGCGGCTACACGATTCTCAAGGGGGCCTGCAGTATTGGCATTCCTCGATAGGCACTTCTTCATAAGGCCGGTCAGACTTGGTGAGTTCGTAACACTTAAGGCTAGGGTTGAGTATGTAGGGACTTCATCGATGGAGGTTAGGATAGAGGCTTGGAAGGAATCTCCAGGTGGTAAACGGGCATTGGTTACCATAACGACGGCATCCTACGTGGCTGTTGACGAGTATGGCGTTCCAAGACCCATTAATAATAGGCTCGAACCCGACACTAATGAGAAGGAGATATTCGAGGAGGCTAAGGCTAGGTATGAGGATAGGAAAAGGAAGATCGAGGATAGGAAGACGAGGAGGTTTGACGTTACAGACCCCACAATCGGCCTTAGGTGGCGTGCCGAATCAAGCCGTTGGGCAACACCTTCAGACGCCTTCGTGGGAAACCTTGTATCCGCAGGTAGATTATTGGCATGGCTTGATGAAATAGCTGGATTGTTAGCCGCGAGATACTCAGGTGGCGTAGCTGTGACTGGTTCAGTCGATGAAACCGCATTCTATGCACCAATAAGGGTTGGGGATATAGTCACGGTCAGGGCTGGAATATCATATGTTGGTAAATCCTCAATGGAGATCCTGCTGGACGTTATTGCCGAGGGCGCCTATGGGCAGGCTAGACATGTGTGTACGGCATACTACACGTACGTCCACGTCGACAATACGGGTAAACCAGCGCCTATTCCTGAGTACGTGCCTAGTAATGATTATGAGAGGAAGTTATTCATGGAGGGTGAAGCAAGGAGGCGCATTAGGGATGAAGAGCTTGCCAAAGTTAAGAAAAATGGGTGATCAATGAGGACTGGTAGAAGGCACTGAAATCTTCTTATTAGCCCTGTACTGAGACACTATTGACCTAACCCTATCCGTCAACCCACTGGTATGGCTCTCTGCCTCTATGAACTTTATCATCCTTGCCGTGAAGGACTCGTCAGCGGGATCCTTACACCTAACCCATATCCTCCCATTCTGCCCTACCGTCACATCGCAATTCAACTCCTCACTGAAAATGCCAACCATGGAACCCCTCCTACCAATAACCCTAGCTACCTTGCTGGCGTCTATCTCAACCAAGGTGCCGCCCTCAATCCTACCGAGCCTAGCCTCCTTGAGTGTTAGCGTGACTGGCGTATCCTTCGTGAGGTTGAAGTCTATTATCCTCGCCAAAACCA
>LOCH01000018.1:7711-9329 GCA_001516765.1 Vulcanisaeta sp. MG_3
GGGAGTTTATATCCACGATCCAACCCGTCAGTCCTATATCAATGATGTACCCAATCACAACATCACCAATCCTGGGCTTGTAAATCCCGCTTAACGGTATGACCTCAACATCCCTTTCACCCTTGACGTTTATTAGCCCGACTACGGCTGAGTACGCAACATCACCATCCCAATAAATACTACCACCTACGTTGTAATCCCTAGTAGCTATTGCATCTCCCGGAAGTACTATCTGCCTATCACTCACGTAAAGGGGCATCACGAGTACAGTTTGACTCCTAGATTTAACTTTTAATCCCGGTGGTATTACGAAGTCGAGATTATCTTAACATCGCCAGAACCGTGCGTTAACTCATTCACCTTAGCAATAACGGTATCCTGAAGCCCAGCAGGAACCTCTAACTGCATCACCAGCGACCCATCACCCTCAAATCTCTCCTTAACCACCCTACCCATCCTGGCTAGGTTGCTCCTAACCTTATGGGCATGCTCAGCGGGCGCCCTAATCTCGAGCACGCTAACGGCAACCTTTAGGGGCAAAACCCTCTGTAAAGCCTTTATAATCGCATTAACCTGCTCCTCAACGGGTTTGAACGGGTCTATTGCCACATCCACCTGCTGCATTGCGGCCTCAACCCTCTGGGGCGGCACTGGAGTCTTTGTCCTGGTGTCAATGCAGTTCCTACTTATCCAATCAATTATCTGCTTCCTCTTCTGCTCAATGAGCCTTCTCCTCTGATCAGCTGTTAATGGTAACTCGCCATTCTTAACTATGAACTCCGCAACCTTCCTGGGATCAGTTGTCTTAAAAACCCTCATCAATGATTCCTCACTGGCCCTGAGACCCTTCCTCGCGTCCTTATATATCGTGTCCGTTATCAACACCTTATTAATACTAATGGGTTTACCAAGCCTCATCTCCAGTGCGGCATCTGGGTCAACCAGTATCTCGAAGACGTAGCCCTCCTTCTCATACCTAGCAATCACATAGTTCCTCTTACTCATAATGATAAAGTTATAGATTGGGAAGTTTATAATCCTTTCAAGCAACACTCATGAACTCCTCCACCTAGCGACTCTCATTACTAAAACTGTGCCTAACAAGCACCAGGTAACCTCAGACAAGTAGGCCAGGTTCACCTGCAGTGGTGAGTAATGCACCACACCAACCGCGTCCTGTATTATTAAGGCACTTGACGAGGTTGGCACAAGATACGCCAACCACCACATGCGACCTAAATAAATGGCTGGATAGTAAACAGGTGGTAGGATTCCCAAAACCAGCGTTAATAGACTCGCGACGGCCCAGATATACCTTATGTAGGTAAATAACGTTGATGAGTAAAAGGCGAGCGCAGACACGGAATACCATAGGAGCACCAGGGATAATGTGACTCTAAGGGCTTCCCATTGATCAACAGGTGTGATAACCGTAAATAGTACAGCAAATAGAACAATACCTGGTAATGTAAATACAACCTCGCTCAATGCCAGCCTACTGTGTAAGCCAGGGGATTTGTTGGAGTGGCCACTATCATTTGTTGAAATTTGAGCTCTAACCTATAGTAGCTGCATCACCAATTAATGCAGTACCACTCGAGAGCATGGACCATATTAA
>LOCH01000019.1:0-8034 GCA_001516765.1 Vulcanisaeta sp. MG_3
CAGGATCTTTGGTGGGTACGTATACGTAGATGGCAAGAGCGTGGATTCAATACCCATAAGGGACTTGCCCAGGTACATGTCGTACTCACCAGCGGAGATAAACCCACAGGTTATCCTAACGGTTAGGGATATAATGCGCAGTGCCAGGGGTGGTGATGGTTGGGTTAGTGATGAGGATATTAACGACACCCTACGTTTCCTGGGCATCCAGGACTTGGTAGATAGAATGTTCAATGAATTAAGCACTGGACAGAAGAGGCTTGTCTTAATAGCTAGGGCCCTGGTTTCCAAGGCACCGCTATTACTACTTGATGAACCAACATCCAACCTAGACCTTGGTAATAAGTATAGGGTAATTTCCATACTCAGGAAGATTGTGGATGAGAGGGATATCACCGTGATAACCGCAGGCCACGATATAGACCTAGCACTATCCAGCGATTGGGTCGTCGCAATAAAGGATGGCGAGTTATTGGCAATGGGGAGCACAGACGATATAATTAATGAAGACACATTATCCAAACTCTATGGAATAAACATTAGGGTTTTAAGGCTTAATGGGCATAGGCTCATCTACGTAGAGTAATACGATGGTTCATGTAATAGACGATAACTGTAAGCAGGATTAGTAGGTATCACTAAATGGGAATTTGCTGACTCTAATGCGTTCTCGACTCTTAAGGAGGCTAGGACATATCCCGCCCCAATCGTATAATCAGATATGGCAATGGGAAAGGAAATTTATAAACACGCCCAACCACCACGTGGTTGTTATGTTTGGTTGGGGTGGACGAATATTAAGGATTGACCTTTCAAGTAGGAAATACGCCGTGCAATCTCTCGATCCGTCCCTAGCCATGAACTTCATAGGCGGTAGGGGCTTTGCAATAAAGACCCTGTGGGATGAATTACCGCCTGGTGTCGACCCGCTTAGCCCACTGAATAAGTTAATACTCGCCGTAGGCCCATTAACAGCCCTACCACTGCCCAACAGTGGTAAGTTGTTAGTCGCGGCTAAGAGCCCGTTGACCGGTGGTTATGGTGATGGAAACATAGGCTCATGGCTCGGGGTTCACATGAGGAGGGTCGGCATAGATATGATAATCATAGAGGGCAAGGCTGAGAAGCCAACCTACCTATATATAGAAAATAAGGGTGAGGAGATAAAGGTCGACTTTAACGACGCCAGCGACCTATGGGGACTCGACACGTTCACCACCGAGGATAGGCTGAAGAAGGTGCACGGTAGTGACGTAGGTATGATACTCATAGGCCCCGCAGGCGAGAGGCTTGTTAGGTTCGCGACGGTGGTGGCACAGAAGGGCCGTAGTGGTGGTAGGCCCGGCATTGGCGCGGTCATGGGTAGTAAGAACCTGAAGGCGGTCGTGATGAGGGGGCATGGCGATATTAAGGTCGCTGACCCAGCGCTTAGGAAGATCGGTGTTGACGCGATAGTCGCTACAAAGTCCAAGCCCAATTACCCGTTCTGGATGAGGCAGGGCACCACATCAACCGTTGAGTGGGCCCAAGAGGCCAGCGTCTTACCAACGTATAACTTCAGTGAGGGTCAGTTCGATGATTATGAGAAGATAGGTGGGTTCTCCGTTGAGAAGAATAAGGTAATGACTAGGTCATGCCCATTCTGCGTTATGGCGTGTGGCCACGTGGTTAAGGACTCTGAGGGCGAATTAGCCGAGTTGGATTACGAGAACATAGCAATGCTTGGCAGCAACCTCGGCATTGGTGATTTGGCTAAGGTTGCTCATTTGAACAGGATTGCGGACATGATGGGTATGGACACGATAAGCCTGGGCAATACGATGGCGTTTGCTATGGAGGCTACGGAGAGGGGATTAATCAATAGAACTGATGGAATCGAGTGGGGCGATTATAAGAAGGCTGCAGAGCTTGCCATGGACATAGCGCTACAGAGAACAGAACTTGGTAAGCTGCTCAGCAACGGCGTTAGGGCATCGTCAATGAGGCTTGGTCAGGAGGCTACGGAATTCGCAATGCATGTTAAGGGCCTAGAAATCAGCGCCTACGACTGCCACGCTGCCCCTGGCATGGCTCTTGCCTTCTCCACAAGCCCCATAGGCGCTCACCATAAGGATGCCTGGTTAATATCCTGGGAGGTTCAGAGGGGTAGGTTTGACTACACTAGGGAGAAGGTTGAGAAACTGATTGAGATGCAGGACATAAGGGGTGGGCTCTTCGAGACGATTGTCACGTGTAGGTTCCCATGGGTTGAGGTCGGGCTTGAGCTTGATTGGTACTTTAGGCTGTTCAAGGCTGCCACAGGCATGGATATGAACATGGAAATACTTAGTACGATTAACAACAGGATATACACACTAATTAGGGCCTTTTGGGTTAGGGAGTATGGGCATTGGGATAGGGCATATGACACACCACCAGCTAAGTGGTTTAAGAAACCGCTGACAAAGGGGTCACTAAAGGGTGCAATGCTCAATTATGATGGTTATCAGAGAATGCTCAGTTGGTACTACGAACTAAGGGGCTGGGACGAGAGGGGGATACCCAGGAAATCAACACTTAACAGGTTAGGGCTTGGCTACGTAATACCCCAACTAGGGAGAATCACTGCTTTAACAGAATGAAAGGCATTTAAACAAATTACTAATTCTAATAACGAGAAAATGAGTGATAACTGCCGCCTTCCCCTGTTCGCAGATTGTAAGGAGGTTAATGATGAGGTTAAATGCCCTGGAGATGGTGGCTACAGTGTAATACCGCTCTTTGGTAAGAGGGTGAGGGTTAGGAAGGACTCAGCGCCCATAAGGCTCATGGGTTGTCTAGATGAGTTGGTGAACGTAGCGAACAATGCTAGGTTGAGTTTTGATGGCAATTATGCTGGCCGCATAGCCTCAATAGTCATGGCCCTATCTATGCAATTGAATGCATACCTGGTGCAGGGGACTGATGATAGGTTAGGCAAGGTTAAGGAGGTTGAGGATACCTTAATGAGTGAGATCGTTAGTTTATGCCGTGGGTTTAGGGGACCGCTTGGTTGGGTAATTGCAGTGACGCCTGAGCTTCAGGCTATCGATGCTATGAGGGTTAAACTTAGGGAGTGCGGTAGGATCGCGTCATCAATGCTTGATGATTACCCACAATCATCCAACATAATTGGTGTACTAAACCATGCCGATAAGTTAGTTGCACAGGCCATCTATTGCCTTGGTGGTCGTGTGTTTAGGTCTGTCGATGACGCCGTGGAATACTTATTAAATGGTATTTCGTAATAAGGACAGATTTATTAACAAATAATTATTTGTAAATTATTAATGAGTGTTGCGGATAGGCTTAGGGAAAAGTACGACGAGTGGGTTAGGGAATTCCTAATACCCACGCTTAAGAGGGTTCCCGAGTGGCGTAAATTCGCAACATCCTTCGGCGTAGAGATTAAGCCATTATATACACCATTGGATGTTAAGGGCGATTATTTGGAAAAGATGGGATTTCCTGGTGAGTACCCATTCACGAGGGGTATATACCCAACAATGTATAGATCGAGACTATGGACGTTCAGGGAATACTCAGGCTTCGGCTCGCCCGAGGATACGAATAAGAGGTACAAGTTCCTGATATCACAAGGGCAGACGGGCCTAAGTGTAGCATTCGACTTACCTACCCAGTTGGGTCTTGATCCTGACCATGAACTCGCATATCCGGAGGTAGGTAAGGTTGGTGTATCTGTACCTGAGGTTGTCTCCATGTCCATACTATTTAATGGTATAGATATTAGTAAGATAACGACATCATTCACGATAAACGCCACGGCAGCCGAGATTTTGTCCATGTACATAACCGTGGCCGAGGGCGTGGGTATTGATAAGGCCGTGCTCGATGGTACAATACAGAATGACATACTTAAGGAGTTCATAGCCAGGAACCTATACATATACCCACCACTCCACTCAATGAGGTACGCCGTGGACATAATAGCGTACACGTCAAGGAACATGCCGAAGTGGCACCCAATAAGCATCAGTGGTTACCACTTCAGGGAGGCTGGCGCAACCGCGGTGCAAGAGGTTGCTTTCACACTTGCTGATGCAATTGAATACACAAACTGGGTCATCAACAGGTGGAAGATGGGTGTTGATGACTTCGCACCAGGGCTCTCATTCTTCTTCGCTGCAACAACAAACCTCTTCGAGGAGGTTGCGAAGTTTAGGGCTGCACGTAGGTTATACGCAAGAATAATGAGGGAGAGGTTTGGCGCGAAGAAACTTGAATCAATGAAACTTAAATTCCACGTGCAAACATCGGGAGCCACATTGACTGCGCAGCAGCCTGAGGTCAACATAATAAGGACCACAATACAGGCCTTGGCCGCCGTGCTTGGCGGTGCCCAATCACTCCACGTTAACGCGTATGATGAGGCCCTGGCGCTACCCACGGAGAGGTCCGTCAAGCTTGCCCTGAGGGTTCAGCAGGTAATTGCCTACGAGAGTGGTGTAATCGACTCAATAGACCCGTTGGGTGGTTCCTACTACATTGAGTGGTTGACGGACGCTATCGAGGAAGAGGTTATGAAGATAATAGACTATGTGGATAAGCTCGGTGGTATGACGAGGGCTGTCGAGATCGGCTACCCGCAGAGAGCTATTGCTGAGTCAGCGTATCAGTACCAGAAGATGGTTGAGGAGGGTAAGATCGCCGTTATAGGAGTCAACATGTTCAGGGAGGAGGAGGAGGAATTACACATAGAATTACACAGGGTTGACCCTGTATCTAGGGAGAGGAGTATCAAGAGGGTGAGGGAGGTTAGGGAGAGGCGTGATAGGGAGGCTTGGGAGAGGGCACTTAATGACCTAAGGAGGGCTGCAGAGTTGGAGGATGAGAACATATTCCCATACATACTCAACGCCATTAGGGCTAAGGCAACCGTTGGCGAGGTTTCGGGTGTGTTACGCGAGGTTTGGGGCGAGTATAAACCGCCGAGTATTTATTAAACGAAAAAAGATTTATAGAATTATTAACGTAGTAAGGTTAAATGCCCAAGCCTAAGGTAATCATAGCCAAACTGGGCCTTGACGGACATGATAGGGGAGCCAAGGTTATCGCAAGGGCGTTGGCTGAGGCTGGCTTTGAGGTTGTTTATACCGGCATCAGGCAGACGCCAAGCCAGGTTATTGAAACTGCAATACAGGAGGATGCTAAATTAATAGGCATAAGCATACTGTCCGGCTCCCACATGGAGCTTATTGGGGAGTTAATGAGAATTATGAGGGAGAGGGGCGTGAGTATACCTGTCCTTGTCGGCGGTATAATACCACCTGAAGACAGGGATGCATTACTTAAGATGGGTGTGGCCGGTGTCTATGGACCTGGAACACCACTTAGGGAAATCATCGATATCGTTAAAAAATTGACGGGTGTTTCGTGAATGAAAATCGAGGAGTTACTCGAAAGGGCTAGGAATTGGGATAAGTTGGCTATTGCGAAGTTAATAACAATGGCTGAGGAGGGTGTCGAACCCCAATTGGATGTTCGTAGGAGGAGTCATGTCATTGGAATAACAGGCCCACCAGGCTCTGGAAAGAGCACGCTAATATATACAATGGCCAGGAAGATACCCCAGGACAAGAGGGTTGCAATACTGACAATAGATCCGTCAAGCCCATTCACAGGAGGCTCATTCATGGGCAATAGAATTAGGATGCAGGAACTAACATCAAAACCCAACATATACATCAGGAGCATGGCAACCAGAGGCATACGTGGCGGCCTTAACTATGCGACAGTCGCCGCAATAAACATCCTCGAGTACGCAGGCGCCGACTACATATTCCTGGAAACCGTCGGAGCTGGGCAGTCAGACACCGATGTTAAGTACGTTGCCGATACCATACTAGTCCTCGTACCACCACTATCCGGTGACGAAATCCAAGCCCTAAAGAGCGGACTTATGGAGATTGGCGACATATACGTAGTATCTAAGTCGGACAATCCAGCATCCGAATCGACGTACAGGGACTTAATGGCGATGGTGGATATGGTGAGGGAGATAAAGGGCGAGACCTGGAGACCCACCGTGCTGAAGGTCTCTGGTCTCTATGGTTATGGCGTTGATGAACTTCTGAAGGTTATTGACGACAGGTTTGGGGAGTTAATGAAGAATGGTAGGTTAGACAATACATTAAGGAGTAGGAGGACCCTCGAGATGCGCCTCTACGCCTATGATCTACTTGAGAAATCCCTCAATGAGGCGAAGGATTTGGAGTCGAAGGTCATCAATGGCGAGCTATCACCACGGGATGCAGCAAGGAGGCTACTTAATTATTATGATAAGCCAAGGCTTGATCACGTTGCCGTAGCAATTAAAAATATTGATGAGGCTGCCAGGAAGTTTAGGGAACTCGGACTTAGGGTTAGTGATCCAATAGTTGTGGAAGAACAGGGCGTTAAGGTCGTCATGGTGATGCTCGGTAATACTAAGATCGAACTCCTCGAGCCACTTGGACCAGAGACCACGGTGGCCAAATTCATAGAGAAAAGGGTGAGGGTATTCACCACATAGCCATTGAGGTTGACGACATAAACAAATTCATAAACATCGCAAAAAACGCAGGGCTGACAATCACAGGCGAACCGAGCAGGGGCGCTGAGGGTATTGTCACCTTTATACACCCCAAGAGCCTACACGGTATCCTCCTAGAATTGGTCCAGCATGAGTGAGCTTTAAAAATGTCTAAGCCCAGGGCTTTGCTGAGTGAGGAGTAGATCATTCGAGCACGGCTATACAATGGTATTTAGGGGAGGGGGCCCAACTAAGTATTTACTGCTAGCTATGATAATAATCATCCCCTACCTAATGACCCTTTATACGCGTGAGACGGTATTAACCTATGTAAAATCCCTCGTAGTTTACGGTCTCGTCTTCCTAACAGTCCTCATATCACTGAGGGCGGTGATATCCACATACCCCTACAGGGGCTTTGGTGTATCAACGTCGTTATTCAACACGACTCTCGTGGTGTTCATAGACCTATTGATAACCCTGGCCGTGCATAAATTCATAGTTGGGTTTGGTGCATTATCCTCAGTACTACCATTGAGTGCGATGATGATGGCACTTAGAGGACTTGAGCATAATGGCAAAACACTGAGGAAGTACATAGTTTACCCCATATACACATTACCCGGAGTCCTAATAATTCAGTATGTTTCCTACGTACTAGTAGGCACCGTAAGCATCATCAAATACCTAGCCCTCGACTCCGTGTTCTACCTATTCTCCTTCCTATTCATCTACTACGTGATCTTCAAGTTCGAGAGCTCGTACGGAGGCATAGACATACTGAAACTATTCAGCTCATACCTATATGCCGCACTCTTCGAGTACCCAGAACCCTTTGAACGCGAATTAAGCCGTAAGGCAACCACAAGGGATGTCAAGGTGCACCTATTCATGCTACGCGATGGTAATTCCACAAGTGCCGTCACAATACCAGAACTACATGCGGGACCCATAGCCAAGGTTGGCGGTGGCTACCTAATCAGCGACTTGGTTAGTGAGTTAGGTCGTTATGTGAAGTCGGTGGTTTACCTCCACGGCATCGGCAGTCACGAGTTGGACCCAGCAACTAGGGTTGACGTACGTAAGGTGGTTAAAGCCGTGGCATCAAAGGTCAGGGATTTCCTAGGTAATAATAGTGATGATGATCACGTGTGCGTTGGGAAGCCACCAATCCAGATAGAGGGTAGGGGCTACAGGGTTACACACGTCCCCCTATGCAGTAAGTCGCTCGTGATTGTCAGTAGGCTTATTAAATCGAGCGATGATATACCGCTGAACGTATACGAGGAGTTAAGGAGGAGGGTTAAACTCGATTGGGATGATGTAATAATCATTGATGCACAGAACTATTACTCAGACGATAATACGTGGGATGAGAATGATTTACGCGAGCTATCCTCGATACTAAGTAAAATTGGCGAATTAGAGGAGCAAAGACTCAATATTAAGTCATGCATAGTCCACACCCTCAAGTACGTATTTGG
>LOCH01000019.1:8054-13348 GCA_001516765.1 Vulcanisaeta sp. MG_3
AGGGGCTACAGGGTTGTTGGTGATTTAATAAGCCACGACTTAATAATGAGACACATAAGGAGAAGTGTCAAGCAGTGCATCAACGGTTTAAGTGACGTTAGTATCCATTATTACCCAGTAATAATTAATGATATCCGCGTTATCGGTGATTCCTTCAACGAGATGGTTAGGGCTGCAGAATTGGGTGTTGCTGATTGGAAGAAGCATTTCGCAACATTAATAGTCCTACCCATCCTAACAATGATCGTCTTAGGCATAATCTTTGGGATTCTCTAACTTAATAAGTACAAAAGGTTTAATAGAGAGATCAACGAAGTACTTGTTAGGGAAGGGTATGGGATCCGAGGATTTGAAAAGACAGGCCATAAGGGCTCACATAGTTGGTCTAATAACTAGGCTGGAGAATTGGGTCAAGGACCAGAGAAAGTTCATGGATGAGCTTCAGAAATACGGTGATTACATAACAAGCCAGGATAGGCTCTCGCTACTACTATCTGCCCAAGCCATGCTATACTACATAGAGAGGACATTAAAGGACTTCGAGTCCTGGCTCAACAACCCAATGATAACATCGATAATGCCGGAGGACATGCTGAAGGAGCTTGAGGAGAGGCTTAGGGACATAGCGATAGAATTCGTTAAGTTAGACATAGACCACACGAGCAAGTACGTCGACATACTGAAGAAGATGGAGAGTGAGAATGAGATACCGGACATACTGAAGCTATACATAGAGCAGAGAGGGGTTGTGCAGCAGAGAGGGCAGCAGGGCGAGCAGGGCGAGGTACCTAGGTTTATGTAATTCATTATTAAAAATAAATTACCGCTCTTATTTTGCGCCAATCTCATTTAGGTAATCCCTTATTATCTTTATGGCATCCTTACCGAACATTTTAACTATCAAATCCACATGCTCCCTAATAATCTCACTCTTAACATCATAAGGAATCGCCAACTCATAGACATACTGCCTAATGTTGTTAATCACCTTCTCACGCTTGTTAATGAACCCCCTTGTGTACAACCTACTGAGTACGGTAAGCACGGTTGTGTAGGCGGTCTTCCTACCCCTCCTCGTCAACTCCTCCCAAATAGCCATCGCCGTAGCCTCCCCAAGCTCATTGAGAATACCAATTACCTCAGCCTCGAGTGGTCCAATCATCAACAAAAGCCTCTTCTTACGCTCATTTTGCTCCATTACATGGAACTACACGCGTAATTTTATAAACCTAACACTCAGTCACATGAACCTTAGAAAAACCAAAGAAACAATTACTAACACCTTGCAGAACTTATTGTCCTATTAAATCTTCTACACTAATAATGAACCTTTAATTACGGGCATTATTGAATAAAGACCTTCATGGGCTGCGTAGTTGTTTGTGGGATTTATCAACCTGAGGCAATAAGGGTTATACAGAATTAGTAACCCTGATATCTAAGCGAACTTTAAAGATGTGTGGTGCATAATCCCTAACTATCCTCCTATTAATAACAAGGCAGTTAAGTCCTAATTCATGGCAGTACTTCTCAACGAGATCCCCTGCCTCACCGAATGGATCCTCCTCAGTACCTAGGTGGTAGAAATGAACAAAACCGCCGTTCTTAACGCACGTTAGGGATTGCTTAAGGAATTTGTGCGCACCCAATGGCAGAGTCAGCAAAACCCTATCCACATTGTGAAAAAGTCCCATTAAGTTAGCCGCATCCCCAAGGAGTGGCAATACCTTACCCTCAAGCTTATTCAACTTAATATTACTGAGCATGTAATTGTAGGCGTACTCATTAAGCTCAATGGCTATCACCAACCTAGCCAATGGCTGCCTCTTCAGGATCGCCACTGCGTAGGGTCCAACACCCGCGAATGGGTATAGAATAACCTCGCCAGGCATTACCTGCCTCGCGATATCCTCCCTATCACCCTGATCCCTAGGCGAGAAGTAAGCCTTCGTTGGGTCAACACGGATCAGGTAGCCATCCTCCTTATGAACAACCTCAGTGGGCCCAGGAATAAGCACCTCGTATTTATAGAGCCTAAACTCGCCCTCTCTAGCACCAACCCTCCTAAGCACAGCCCTAACATGCCTATTCAACTTCATTATAGCCTCACCAATTACCACCTTATAATCCTCAAGCTCCGGCGGTATCTCGACGATGGCCACCGCGCCGGACCTGGAGCCAACTACGTCGAAGCTCCTGGGTATTTTATCCCAGAGCTCCTTAGGCACGAGCGCCTTAACGAAATCCTTCAGCGTTGGCACAATACCCATAATCAAGGACCTGCTGGGTTTTAAAGCCAGTCTTCGTCGTTAACCACATGGAATAAAAATTAATAAGCACTTGTAAAACGCCTTCCTCCAATGAGCAAATTAATAGAATCGATGCCTGGCATTGTATCGTATAGTACGGTTAGGGAGGTTAAAGGACCATTAATAGTCATCGAGAGAACAAAGGGGGTTGCTTATAACGAGATTGGCGAGGTCGTCGGACCCGACGGAACGCCAAGGATGGTTCAGGTGGTTGAGGTAGGCAGTGATTATGCCGTGGCTCAAGTATTAACGGGTACACTAGGCTTACCTGCCAAGGGTAGTACCGTGAAGTTCTACGGAAGGACGCTCAGGATACCAGTTAGTGAGGATTTATTGGGCAGGGTACTCGACGGTAAGGGACAGCCTAGGGATGCCATGCCTTTACCACCGGCTGAGGAGTACCTGGACATAAACGGTGAACCACTCAACCCATACGCCAGGGAGTACCCGGAGGAGCCTATCGAGACAGGCGTCAGCGTGATCGACGGTCTCAACACAATGGTTAGGGGACAGAAGCTACCAATATTCAGCGGGACGGGACTCCCACACAACATGCTAGCCGCCCAGGTGGCTAGGCAAGCAACCGTTAGAGGTCACGAGGAGGAATTCGCAATAATCTTTGCGGCGATGGGTTTGAAATCCGAGGAGGCGCTATTCTTCCTCAATGAGTTCAGGAGGACTGGTGCATTAAGGAGGTTGGTCATGGTCCTTAACCTAGCAAGTGACCCAATCGCAGAGAGAATCCTAACACCAAGGACAGCCCTAACAATAGCCGAATACCTAGCCTGGTATAGGGATTACCACGTATTAGTAATCCTAACGGATATGACGAACTACGCCGAAGCCCTTAGGGAACTATCATCATCAAAAGGCGAGCTACCAGGTAGGCGTGGTTATCCAGGTTATATGTACACGGATTTCGCGACGATATACGAAAGGACTGGTAGGGCGAAGGGTAAGAGGGGCAGCATAACGCAATTCCCAATACTTACAATGCCGCACGACGATATCACACACCCAATACCAGACCTGACTGGTTACATAACCGAGGGCCAGCTAGTCCTAAGCAGGACATTGTGGGGCAAGGGCATATACCCACCGTTTGACGTAATAATGAGCCTATCAAGGTTGATGAAAGACGCCGTAGGTGAGGGCAAGACAAGGGACGACCACAAGTACGTAGCTAACCAACTAATCGCAGCCTACTCAAGGGCGCTAGACGTCAGAAACCTGGCACTACTCGTCGGCGAGACGAACCTGAGTTGGCGTGAGAGGAGGTACCTAAGGTTCGCAGACCAATTCGAACGTAAATTCATCGCCCAAGGTTACTACGAGAGAAGGACCTTTGAGCAGACACTTGATATTGCTTGGGATGTTATTAGTGTATTACCTGAGGACGAACTCACGAACGTACCACCAGACATATCCAAGAGGTACTATAGACGCTCGATCTTCGAATCCATAAAGGACGTTGGTGCGTAAAATCTGCAATTAGTATTTTGTAAATAGTGTTAAGGGTCTCGTTCGTTGATATTTACAGAGTTCACGGGAGACAATCTTAATAAATTCTGTACAATAACTGATCACTTATGCCTAAGACCAAGGCGAAGGAAAAGATGGTGCTGATAAGTGTGCACATACCGAAGCAGATGTTGGAGGAGCTTGATGAGTTCGTGAAGCAGGGCATATTCCCAAGCAGGAGTGAGGCGATACGTATCGCTATAAGGGACCTGCTCTATAGGGAGAATTCGAGGAGCAAGACCCAGAATGTGGAGGATTTAATATTATTACCGGGAAGGTGAGGTTTAAAAAGGAAGGTGGTGACTTGCCACGATAAAAATATCAGAATTGAATTATCAATTACTTCTTTTAAAATAATTCTATATAAGCGCATATATTATATACGCAACGCATAGGCAATATTATTTAAGGGTTAATCTCAATTAATTACGTGAGGAAAATTATTGCGGGTATAACTGGAGCTAGTGGTGTGGTGTATGGCGTGCGTTTTCTAGAGGTTATTAAGCGGTACGCCAGTGATGCTGAGGTTCACCTAATAATTAGTAATGCCGCGGTTAAGGTGTTGAGGCATGAGTTAGGTCTTGATAGGGACTACGTGGTTAGGCTTGCGGATAGGGTTTATGGCGAGGACGAGTTGGATGCACCGATTGCGAGTGGCTCGTTTAAGCATGATGGTATGGTGATAATACCCTGCTCCATGAAGACCCTCGCCTCCATAGCCCATGGTATTGCGGATAACCTAATCACGAGGGCTGCTGATGTGGCTTTGAAGGAGAGGAGGAGGTTAATCCTAGTAATTAGGGAGACGCCGCTTAATTTGGTGCATATTAAGAATATGGAGTTGGCTACGTTGGCTGGTGCCATTGTCATGCCTGCCGCGCCGGCTTTTTACCATAGGCCTAGGAGTGTTGATGATTTGGTGAATTTCATCGTTGGTAGGGTGTTGGATTTGTTGGGTATTGAGAATGATCTGTACAGGAGGTGGGGACAGGCATGACGTGAGGAGTGTCCTTTTCAAGATCCCAATAATGCGATTCTACTGCCTTGGGTTAAGGCGATGCGGTTTTAAAGGAGTTTGGTGAGTTGCTTGTTGGTTCATGGATTTGCCTGTTTGTACGAGGTGCGGTAAGAGACTTGCGAATTACTATAGGGCGTCTAGTGGCGAGAGGCTGTGTCTTAATTGCCTATTTGGGTCTATTGAGGATACCGTGCTTTGGACCATTAGAAGGTATAGGCTTATTGTTGATGGTGATAGGGTTGGTATAGCGATTAGTGGCGGTAAGGATAGCCTAACGTTGATGTACCTTCTCGGTAAGTTTAGGAGGCAGGGTAAGATACCGAGGAATGTTGAGTTGATTGCGTTCAGTATTAATGAGGGACAGCCGTACAGCTGCTTCTATAGGATGTCAAGGGCTGATTATGTGCAGAAGCTTGGTGAGGAGTTTGGTATACCGTATAGGGTCT
>LOCH01000020.1 GCA_001516765.1 Vulcanisaeta sp. MG_3
TCCATCTCAGGTGTTATATCATACCTATCCAAAACCCTCAGGAGCGCATTGACCCTGTTCAGATAATCCTCAGAGGCGTAGAAGCTTGCCCAAGCGCTATACAACGGGTTGTTCGTGCTGAGCACATACCTACCGATCTCGGAATAACCCCACATGCACGGTGCCCACGCGGCAAGGAACTGGGGTTGAGGAGCTGTTTCGGTTTTCGTAATCATTTGTGGTGTTTGTATTCATTGGTGTCTAAGACGTCAAAATTTATAAGGTAGTGGTTTCTGAATTAATCGGTTACCCCGAGTTTCCAAGACCCGTAGGGCAATGAACCCCTGGCGACAGGTCGGGGAGCTACTGCGGTGAGGGGGCTCGGGGAGACCGTCGAGAAGGAGACGGTGAAGACAACAAGTCTTTACCGTCTCCGGAGAGACGGTCAACCCCTCGATGCGTAGTAGTGTAAATGCCTCGTGTATGCGTAATTCACTAGGTTAAAGCCCGTGTTATTAACTTCAGCATCCGTTATTGATAATGCATTGAATAATTTCTCATGAACCTCAGCGCCCCTCTCGATATTACCAAACAATGCGTTCAGCACGTCAAGGGCCTCACTTAGTGGTGCCCTACCTGCTGCCATTATTACTGCCCTCTGCATTTCCCTAACGTACTTCGTATCCTGAATTAGGTAGTACCTAAAGACGTCCTTTGGTAACGTTCCGTTTCTCAACCTCTCAACGAACTCATGCCTAACATACCTATCCCATAAATCACCTACCAATTCCCTAAGCCTATTGTGAGTGTCCATTACTATTAACCCATACCCAGGGTCTTTTAAGTGTTGGTTCGGCAACTCATTAATTCATTAATGATGTAGATGGGGTTCTTCTCAACAATCCTCCTCCTAACATACCTAACGGGCTTACCACTCCTCCTATCCACACCCTCAAGCTCAACCCTAACCCTAGCTAAGCACGTACCCAACGACTCCCAAGTCAGCCTAGGACCCCCGAGGACCCTAATCACATCCGCAATATTGGGAGTACCGCCGAGCGGTATTAAGCCACTCCTCTGTGCCCTCTCAACGTGGTAGTTGTTGAAGCCAACCCTAACCCTATAAAGTAGGTACCTAGCCACATCGCCACAGCTATCCCTGAGCGGTATCGCCCTAGCATCGAAATAAAGAACCCTACCCAATGAGGTACTAACGAGAGCCGATGCGAGACCTGTCATTGAACTAATAAGTTTATATTCACGACCGTTGTAGGGAATGTAATTAAGCAGAAACAGGTTTATCTCATCACTAATCACAAGGGCGTAGTCACCGGCAAAGGTCCTCATCAATTCCTTGGCGGCGTTGATTAAGGCCCTATGAACACGCTCATCCCTAGGCCAGGTAAAGCCAGTGAGGGCTTTACCGAAACCAGCCCCATCAAGCCTAACAACGAGGGGTGGCTTAAGTATTGATGTAACAACCCTAGAATCAAAGTCCCCCTCCAACTCCACAGGGTTAACGCTAAGGATAATATCTAACGCATTGCCTATGTTTTCGCCCCCATTGTACAGCATCACGTACCACACCCATGACCAATTAATGAAGCGCACTAATTAATTATTGCCTCAACATACCCATGCGCCTTAGCACAGCGCATTTATAAACACCAATGGCTCCATTGAATTAGGTGATGTGGAGGGGACGGACCCGATGGGTGAGGACAGAAGCCCTGCGCGCTGAGTATTCTCATTGTGCCGAGTCTAACCATTCCTGGTTTATTGGTATGGTCATGATTTAGGGTAAGGAATAATAAGTTCGTAAATTCACATTATACAAGCCCTATGGAGCTGACAAAGCCCTGGAGTGACGTGAGGAAGTACCAGGAGGATAGGTTTAGGGAAGCCATGTATGAGGCGGAGCTTGCCGAGAGGTTCCTAAATAATGGTTTGCTCAGGAATGCCGCAGGTAAGGCGTATCAAGCCCTTAAGTCCTACGTTGCTGGTTTAGCTGTAGATTACAGGGACCTACTCTCCAGGTATTTTCCAGGTAAGAGGAGGATTTCGCAGTCTAAGGTTGTTGAGAGGGTTGATTGGATCATAGCTGTAATGCCGTCAAGCAGGTTGAGGGAGGTGGTCTCGATTATCGGTGATAAGGAGCTCAGGCTAGTTACCGAGATAGCCCTGAACCTACACCAATTTCAATACAATGGATTTGATAGGGATTCAGAGGTGTCTCCCTATTCCAGGGAGGAATTCGTTAGGAGGGATATAGAGTTCATCGTTAATTTCATAAGGAGTAAGCTAGGACGTACCGCATGATTTCAGTCCTAAATATCTATTCTCGTTATTGTGCTGAGGACGGCCTTACCAACCCTCTCGATTATCGGCGATAATTCCTCCGCGGTTAGGAACCTGCCCTCCCTACCCTCGGTCAGGTTGTTGCTGACCACGAGTACGGCGCCCGTCCTCACACCCCTGAGCAGGCCTAGTAGGAACAGTATTGCGGTCTCCATCTCAACGCCCAGTATCCCCCTCGAACCCATCACATTCGCCAGGTCTTCCTCGGCGTAGAATGCATCGCTGCTATAAACTGGTCCGATCCAAACCCTAACCCCAGCATCCCTTAAGCCCTGTACTAACGCGGTTAGTGTGTCGTAGTTTGGTACGGCTGGGTAGTTGACGGCAGAACCGAGGTACTGCATGTATATACCTCCAGAGTTGTACGCTGACCCCGTTGGTACTATCACATCGCCAATGCCTATCTCCCTCCTTAATGCTCCCGCTGTGCCGAGCCTTATTATTAGCTTGGCGCCGAGCTTAATCAATTCCTCAATAACAATGGCTGCCGATGGTGCACCAACACCATGCGTAGCTATAGTTACTCTAACGCCTCCATATGTGCCTGTGTACGTTACGAATCCCCTATTTTCATTAACAACCTTTACGTCAGTTAATAAGCCGGATAATTGCCTAGCCCTGGCAGGATCACCGACGATGACCACCCTCTCCGCTACATCACCCTCGCCAGCCCTTATGTGTATGGGCATTAACATCACCTAAGCATGTCCATTATAGGTGTCGGGCCAAAATCCCCAAGATCCACCTCAGCCTCACCACCTGGGTACGGTATTAACCTAAGACCCAAGGACCTACGCTTAATGCTGACTATAGCGTGTAGGTCACGTATTACCCCCTGCACAAGCCCCAATTGATTTGCCCTTATTGGCACCATATCGACACCAGCAACACACGCCATTGTGTACTTAATCAATTTCGAAAACGTCACTAAACCCTCCCTAGCCCTTCCCTTTAATGCCTCATCCTCAGCCAGGGGTAGCATTACCTCGTTAAAGCCCGTGACCTTGAAGCCACTCGATGACTCCCAAATCGCCCTATTAAGATCATAAACCGCATCTAATGTACCAGGCTCACCAAACCTTATTCCATAAAGTTTTTCGATCGTTTGGACCACGGAGTCCCAACCCCATGGTGATAATGACACGTCAATGCCCAGGTAATCCACACCGAGCCCCTCGGCAATCCATTTACCAACATCCTCAGCCCTCCTAAACACATTACTCATAGCCCCTCTTATGTTATCTCTGCTTGTTGTTATATCGTTAGTGTAGAGTATTGATAGGGCTATGCCATGCTTATTACCAAGGTTTATTGAGTCGGGGTAGTAGGGCGTTAATATTGGATCACCAATGAGCGCCGCAACTCGTCTTGAGGCCATCCAGGAACCTGAGTCGATGAGTTTCCTCAGTATATCAATAAATAATGACGTACTATAACCACTCAATTCCTTAAAATTACCAACCCAAATGCTCATGTAACTGCCCGACCTCAGGAATGCGCCCACAAGTCTATCGGTATCGACCTTGAAATCCAGCGGTATGTTCAGTGATGAATGTATATAACCAAGACCATTACTAACCTCATTAATTAGCATAGCCAATTCCTCATAATTCCACGTGGATTCCATGAATGGTAACGTGACCCTCCAAGTCCTAACCTCAATACCGTAATCTCCACGAACTTTATTTATGAGCTCCCTAAGCCTAACAAGCTCATCCCTAAGCTCGTCTAGATTGACCCTGCCATTCTCCACCGGGTAGAACAGGGTTACGGCTCTGATGATCATGCAATTAATTGATCGGTTGCGGGTAATTAAGTATTGTTCTTGATTAGTAGTAATACGTTAGGTAATGCACGTGTTCATTTATAAATGAGCCCCTGGAGTATGCTTGGCACGCATTTTTTAGTGGGCATTGGTCACACCTTGGCTTATCAACAATGCAGATTGTTCTACCAAGTCTCCATAGGTAATCATCCAGTGCTATAGGGTCCAGCTTACCAATCCTCACAACCGCATCCCAAGCATCCCTAACGATCAACCTCAACCTGGCATCCAAATCCTTATCCACATGTACACCCTGCTTTATTAAATCGAGAACCCAATCCTCAAGCCTAACAATACCAAGCCTGTACGCAATCCTGGTCAGGTGATTATCAATGGGTAGCTTGATGTCGTACGCCTTAACCCTGAGTAGACCGCGTGAAGCCAGGAACTTTATGAGTAGGTACGCCTTCTTCCTAACCGGGTCCTCGTACGCGATCATTGATGATAGTCGATCTATTAATTCGTCAGTCTCGGACACGTCGAATAACCTGAGGGTTGTGCCATAGTGCCTAACAACCTTCATACCAACATCCCTAAGCAGGTACGCCCTAACCCCATAATCCCACACAGGTCCATAATCACCAACCAACCAATCCCTAACCGTGATTGGATCCAGCCTGCTCAAACGCGTTGGGCTAAAGAATGACCTATCCCTATTGAAGACCTCCATACCCAACCTCCACAATAGGTCGGATCCCGTGAATGCCTCATTACCTATGTTCTTACTAAAGACGTAATTACCAAGGTGGGTCCTGTGGTCTATGGCTACCATCGCCAGGAAGTAATTATACACAGACTCTATATCGGCATTCCTTGGTGGGAAAAACCTGGTATCAAATACATCAGCCCTACTGAGGTTTAGGGAACTCAATGTCCTAGCCACTGTCGCAATCCTATCAATGCTTAGGGATGCCGGGATTCTAGCCACGATCAATAGTTATTGCAACTACCTAAATTAACTTTGGTTTAGTAGTACTTACGAAAGCCGAGTTGTGGGGCTACCTCACGGAAGCACCTCCTACATAGGTATAGCCCATACTTCCTAATGACAGCCTCGTGAGTACCACACCTCTGGCACCTAATCACGGCCCTGCCATATTTACGCTCCTTTGGTGGCTTTATCTTCGCCATCTACGTCACGTGTAAGCAAGCCAATTTAAAAACATAACTACTCACGAACACGGAATAAACACCTAAAAATGGGTGCCTAAATGCTCATGCGTGGGTAGGGTAGTCCTAAGTACGGTAGAACTACCGGAGGGCGCACGTGAGGTTTTGAGGCAATTAGGTACTGAACTATACGAATTACCCAGGATGGGTGAGGGCGATTTGATGAATGTATTGCCTAAGGTTGAGGTTCTCATGTGTTGGTGCGGTAAGGATTTCGACATAACCAGGTGGGTTGGCTCAATGCCTAATCTCAGGGTAATACAGACATTCTCGGCTGGTGTGGATCATCTACCATTCCAAGCCATACCAGGTAACATCAAGATCTACAGCAATGCCGGAGCCTATTCAGAACCTGTGGCTGAGTACGCCTGGGCATTGATACTGGCGCTCGCCAAGGGTCTCCATAAGCCAACACTCATTGCCAAGGAATACCTTAGTAATGAAATCACAAGTCCAAGGAGTGTGATTGGGTCAACACTGCTCGTACTTGGTACTGGTGGTATTGGGCGTGAGATTGCGAGGATTGGCAAGGAGGGTTTCAGGACCTATAACATCGGCATTAATAGGGGTGGTAGACCTGTTGATTATTTTGATGAGGTTCATAGGACGGATGAATTAAAGGGTATCATACAGAGGGCTGACATAATAGCCATTGCGCTACCCCTGAATAAGTATACGAGAGGTTTGATTGGCGCTGACGAATTAAGGCTAGTAAAGCGAGGCGCCATAGTGGTGAATGTCGGTCGCGGCGACGTGATTAGGGAGAAGGAGCTATACGAAGTACTTAAGGAGAGGCCTGACATTAGGTTTGGCACTGACGTGTGGTGGGTGCATGATGGGCGTGAGGAGATACCACCAAGTGTACCATTAACCGCACTGCCTAATTTCCTAGGAACACCACACATAGCTGGCGGCGCCCAGAGGGATATTGCAGAGAGGGCTATAATGAGGGCTGTGGAGAATGTTGCCAGGTACCTAAGGGGTGAGGTTCCAATAAACGAGGTTAATAGGGACGATTACCTATAGCTGTGGGTAAGCCAACGCGATGGGTTTAATAGCGGCGCATGGGGCAGCAATCAATGGTTAGGTTGAGTACGGAGGATATCGAGAAGTCATTACCCACAGGTTGGAGGGTTGAGGGCAATTATCTGGTTAGGGATTTGGAATTCAAGACGTTCATGGATTGCATAGCTTTTATAAACGAACTCGCCAGGTTGGCCGAGTCGGAGGAGCATCACCCAGACATGCTAATAGTTTGGAAGCACCTAACCTTAAGGTTAACGACGCATGATGAGGGTGGGATAACGGAGCTCGACATTAAAATGGCGAACCTAATAAATGGGTTGATCGAGAAATGGAAGGATAGGCTGGCCTAGGCTACTCCTCAATCCATTCCTCATAATTGACGACACCAAGGTAGTCATAGAGGATGCCCCTCCTAACGGCTTCCTCGTACAATCGCCAAATTCTCCTGGTGGAGACGAGACCAATGTAGAAGCCCTCCCTCTCAAGCTCGGCTTTGACCTTGTCTGGGAAGTCTATTGGCCTTATGAATGGTTCCTTCGAGAGTACATTCATTATGGCATTGATTATATCGCTATTGTGCGGATACGGCTTCTTTCTACGCTTACCCCTCCTCGTCATCGAGTAACTGCCTAAGTCGATGGTATATAACCTTACCTAATCGCGCCCTACGTACTGTCTTGTTCATAGTTACTAAGTAGGAACGCCCTAGTTATTTCCTTACCCAGATACATTGCATGCGCATATGTCGTAAAGAAATTGCTGTTCTTAAGATACTCGTATGCCTCATTAATTGATTTAAAGAATAACTTGGCATGTAAATCGTGGGTCACCGGTAACCTATGCTCCAGAACCACGCCATCCCCCTCACGGGTAATCACGAAGTTACCCCTTGGATCCTCAACAAACTCCCTAAATATGGCGATATTCCTCCTAACGAACTCCCCAGCCCTGTCGAGATCACTATGCCTTATCCATGCTGAGAAGGGCATGAGCCCTATATAGCCAACGCTATACCATGCATTGAATTCCCTATTCAACTCATCAACAACGTACCTAGCCAGTGACCACCACCTATACAGGTTTCTGCACCAATCATTGAGGACATCAACAGACCTTAAGTACACAAATTGGTTGTAGTAATCACCACTTATCACACCCTGAACAACATAATCATCACCAAACACAACGGCATTTAATGAATGCGGATTTCCCCTCAACTCGCTAAGCACCCTATCTCCAATAGCCTTATTAGATTCCTTAAGTGCATGTAGTCCATTCTCATTCAATCTCCCTGAAGGGGATGAGGCCTACCCACGGAATCTATAATCACCAATGGCATCAGGAACTCCCTAACACCCAACCCATCAATATTGACCTTATCAAATCCGAAATTAAGCACTAAATCCACAATCTTAACCCACGACCTATAGGTATCCCTCTCGTAAATAAACGCACCAGCCAGAGGATACGGCCAATTCCTGACCTCCTCCTCAACAACCTCCACATTAAAAACTGGCCTGCTTGGTGGTTCTGGTTTGTAATTCTCACGTATGGCTTTAGTGATTTCTTCGAACCTGCCCAACTTATAGGCTTCCCTAAGGTCCACAAGCCTAATGCTCGACCTAAGTGTTTCAAGTATTTCATGGCTTATTAACGGTCTCAGTAAATAACCATCCCTAAAGAACCTAACAACCTGATCCCCAACACCATTGATGTCGGCACCAACCATAACTAGGGTGTTTATTCTATTCATACGAGCCAGCGTGCTAAGCATGTAATTAATGCCAACCACGGTGTATAGGTTACCAATGACACCAACCATGTTCAACGCATCACCTAATAACCTCTTAATCTGATCAACACTGCTCCAAAGCGTCACCACGGCTATGTTGGACTCCCCATTAATGACTTCATAATTTAACTTCACAACAAGAGCCAAGCACCTAACTATTTATTCCCTATTACCTTACCTAAAATACCGAATTACCTAGAGCATCACTATGAACATGGGTATCATCAATAATACGGAGACTATGAACACGGCTATCCAAACCTTAATATTATTCCTAAAGATTCTAAACCCATCAACCACTATGCCGGGTAGCGCAAGTGGTAACATGTTGAAGAAGCCAAGCCATGCATTCGTGGCGTAAATAATCGATGCATAACTTGAGAATGGAGTAGGCAGCAATAGCCAGAATGGTAGGAAAATTACGGCAAAGGCTATGTTGGTGGCAGGTCCTGCCAGCGCAATCTTAAGCTCATCATCACGCATCGGGTAACCCCAAACCTTTGGGCCAATGACCGTAGCGCCTGGAGTAGCTATTATGAAGAACCTCGTCAATGCCGTGACAAGGGCCAACAATAATCCAACGAACCAAGCCCTAAAGTAGGCTATGTAACCCAACCTCCTGGCAACCTCCCTATGCATCAACTCGTGACCGAGGAATCCCGTGAGAACCGCAATGAATGTGGCAACTAAACCACCAATATTAAATAAGGTATTAAACAGAAGCGCGAAGGCTATGGTCATGGCCACTAACGCAATGACTATATCCCTAAGCTCATGCCTATACGGCCTAAATGACACGCCGTAGTAACCACCACCCCAGTAATTACGCCTCATTGAAACCAAGTCAGTGAAATAAATTATTAAATGTTACACTCATCTCGAGTAAAGTTCCCTCAATAGTCTCGTAAAGACAAAGGGTCCTTCGTAAGCG
>LOCH01000021.1 GCA_001516765.1 Vulcanisaeta sp. MG_3
CTTAAGCCATTTAACAACCTCCTCCGCGGTCTCGTACTCCCGCGAATCAATTATTACGGTACACTCCACCATTAACTACTAAATCCACCTGAATTTAAAGCCACTTATGCGCAATAACTGGGTTAGGCCATGTTCAACTCCTCATGAATAACCATGTATATGCCTAACAACGTCACCACCATACCAACCACAGTTAGTGGTTGGGGAATTTGGCGGAATATAAGCAATGCCAATAATGTCGCGCCAATAGGTTCACCTAGTGTTGATGTGGTCACCGTTATAGCCCTAGAATACCTAAGGGTATAGTTGAGCAATGTATGTCCCAGGAGCATGGGGCCTAGGACTATCATCACAATGTAAAACCAGGTATAGAGTGGGTATGGCCAAAACCTCGTGTGCAGGAATAGACCTGTTATTAAAGTCATAAGCGCAGAGACACTATACACGGGCACAGTGTATGTGGCTAGGGAGACCTTAACCCTAACGACCCTACCTATCATGAAATAAACAGCACCCGCCACAGCACCAATTAACGCAAGTAAATCGCCAACTAAGGCTTTTAGGCTTATGAAGAATTCGGGTGCGGTAATAAGCACGACGCCCAGGAAGGCCGTTAATGTACCAATGATGGCATGCCTACCAACCCTCTCGCCTATAAGCCTATCCATTATAAGCGTGAATATTGGGTATGTAGATACAAGTGTTGTGCTGGCCGCAACCGTGGTCAGGTACAAACTCTCGATCCACGTCATGAAATGAACAGCCAACGCAACACCACTGACAATGACTAACAATACTTCATTACTCCTCAACGCATATGCGCCATTTTCCCTTTCAATGATGAATAATGGTGTTAGTGCAACAGCAGCTATCGCGCTTCTCCAAAACGCCACAGCCACGGGTTGAGCGCCCGAAAGTAATATCAGTATCGAGGCCCAGGATATCGCTATCACAGCCACCGTAAGCGCCACGTAATGCTTCATCATCTAGGTACTTAATCCATAATACTTAATAAATTGTTAACGTAAGAATTCATCATAACAATTGGGTAAGTGAGACATGAAGTTTATAAATTAGTTCTAAGACTTGACTTAAAACGTGGTTAAGGTACCAATAAGGCTTGTTAGTTGGGATGAGATAGCTGAATGGGCCAGGGTATTATCCATGAAGATAAGGGATTCGGGTTGGTTGCCTGATGTCGTTGTTGCAATAGCGAGAGGTGGTTATGCACCAGCTAGGTTAGTTTGCGATTACCTAGGCGTTACGGACCTACTCAGCGTTCAAGTTGTTCACTGGCCATCCACAGCCCAGGTTGCTGAGAAGGCATACATAAAGTATCCACTCTCTGTTGATCTAAATGGTAAGAGGGTCCTTGTAATAGATGATATTGTTGACACGGGAGACTCGATACAATTGGCGAAGGAGCACATTGAACGTAACAACAAGAACGTTGAGGTGAGAACAGCCGCTCTACAGTGGATATCCACAGTGGCAAAGTTCAAGCCAGACTACTGGGCCATTGAGGTTAAGGATTGGACCTGGTTTGTCTATCCGTGGAATATCACTGAGGATATGACGAACTTCATAAGGAGAATACTCAATGAGGAATCCAAGAGTGGGAAGGTGGAATGGACGCTAAATGAGATAATCGGTAAGATGGTTGAGTGGTATGGGGATGAAGCCCTCAAGGTTAAGGTAACCTACATAGACCTAGCCCTTAGAAATCTTGAGAAGCAGGGCATGATAATGAGGGTTCAAAGGGACGGTATCGAGCGTATCATCATTAAGGGTTAATCTCATCAAACATGGTACAAATAACCATCACCTATCAAAACATTTAACGCAGCTCTCTTAAGGATCTAAAATTCTCCAGGAAGTATGATAATGTGGATTGGACCATCGATGAGTAACATGTCATTTATTGAATCATGAACCTTCTGGTTCTTCGTGAATAACATTAATACGGGCTTGAGAGAATCATTTTTAAGCGCGCTATTTGTCATAGTCGCAATGGTTGAACAAGAAGCGGTCAGAGCAACAGTGATAGGCAAATTGGGAAGATTGAGGATATACCTATACCTAGTACTATTACTACTTTACCTAGCCGCGTATTTCCTAGGTTACGCAGTAAAGCCAAGCCCGCAATTTGCGGCGCAGGTCAATAAGCAGCTTAATCAATTTACGGAGGAGGTAAACAAGCTCTCCTTAGTATCCCAGATTGCCGCGTTCTCGTACAAACTAACAAACCTCATGGTCTCTCTAGGCCCCTCACTAATACCAGTATTCGGCATCTGGAACACAGCAACCCAATGGGTGTACTCAGGCATAGCGACTAATGCCGTCGCAAGCAATGAAGCCGTGGCAATAACAGCCCAGACAATACTACTATCGATAATACTCGCAATACCCTCAACGGATGGATTACTCACAGTATTACTATTAATAAACTCAGCCAGAGATAAGTCATTTAAGGAGCTCACGATTTTATCAGCACGCTCTTACATAATGTGGGTAATAATAACAATAATATTATTAATAATATTCATGACAATGCCGTAAATAAATACCTAGGACTTTGGTTCGACATGCCTAAACTCGAGACCATAGAGTCTCAGGAACTTATATGCCGCCGCCGATATCGATGGAGCAGCCACTATACCCCTCACAGGCTTACCCTCCCTCTGCCTCAGGTAATCCACATAACGCTTAAGTTGGTTTACGGCTTCAGGGCCTGCTTGCGAGCGCTTACACTCAATAACAACGAGATTGCCCTTGCTGTCCTTAGCCAGTATGTCGATATCGCCAACCAACGTATGGTACTCCCTGGCGAGTATCTGGAGCCCATCCTCGATCATGCTTGGATTGTTAATTATGGCGTTAACCATATCCTCCTCCCTACCAAACACTCTGTAATTAATTGTCGTACCAAGCTTCAGGGCAGCCGCAAACCTTATTACGGGCACCTCGACCACAACAACCTCCCTAGGGCTTGCTCTAACGCTTCTTAGGATGAGCACACCACCGTCAATCGTCGCATATAAGCTTGAGGGCGGTGGATTCCATAGGCGTGGTTCCCTCTTCGTAGCCTCATGGACCATAAAGGTACCGTCCGGCTTGCTTATGACTAGCCTGGGCATTAATTCCCCAAGTTCTGATTTAGCCCTGCCTTCGTAGTTAGCAACCATGTCCCCGTAAATGATTAGTACGTGAGTGTTTTTCCTGAGATTAATGAGTTTAAGGGTGTCCTGAGGTGATGGGTCGATTAAGTATTCATAATCGCTGGGTTTTGAATTGTCCATGAAGCTTGTTAAATCCATCAGCTAAATGCTATTGGGTTTAAAGATAAGTGTTTTTCCTAAGATCCTTTCATGAATTCCACATCCGTTTCGCTGATCAATTCTAAATCAAAGTTTAAACCATATAGTATTCTGGCTAGATCCAGGGTGGTTAGTCTTAGGGGATTAACTACGAGATTTAATTCATCATTTTCAATCCATGAATCGAAGGGTCTTATGGACTCTTCAATGGCGTCTACATAACCCATCCTAACTATCCTAAATCTGTAGTGCCTGGCGTAAACTGTGCATCCATTATTGATTGCGTCATTTACGAAATCCTCATCATCTCCAACACCAAGGAGTGCGCCTTCATCGCTCATGTTTATTACCTGTAGGTTCTTTCTGTTTGTAAGGTTCTCGATGCAGTCTCTCCTTATTATGTAGATGAGATCCATGTTTAAGCTTCGTGTACGTGATATGCTGGTTTTTAATACTTTTTAATTTACGGTTATAGTTGATCTAGTTGCTTTCAAGGGATTCGATCATGGATGGGGCTTATGAATTATGGCGTTATTTTAGCAAGCATTTAATTTCTTAACTTCTTTATAAGCTCCTTAACCCTGGATATGTCCTCCTCCTCAATATTGATCAGTAGTGATGCGTTTATTAGAAGCTGATTGATGATTTTCTCATCAATTGAGTCATCAATTTCCTCAAGCTCAGTTACTAAGTAATTAATAACCGCCTTTGCCGCTAAACCCCGTATGCTTGCTTGCATCTGTTTCAATTCTCTTAATATCTCGCCGTAATTCATTACAATTAAGTGGAAGTTTTGATTTTTAATACTTTTACCTGTCTATATTTCATGACCTCTTTTCCATCGGTACGTAGGGTACGTCATGGGGGCCTGTGTAGCATGCCCTGGGCCTAAACAACCTATGCTGGTCTAGGTACTCTATTGCGTGGGCTGCCCAACCAACGACCCTCGACATTGCGAAGATTGGTGTGTAGTACTCGTAGGGTATGCCGAGCAGGTACATGGCTATGCCGCTCCAGAAGTCAATGTTTGGATAAAGCTTCTTGGGTGCTAATTTTTCTAGGACAACCTTCTCCACTTCCGAGGCTATGTTGTACCATGTCATGTCCCCCTTGGTCTCGCTTAATTGCTTCACGAGCTCCTTGTATATCCTAGCCCTTGGATCGTATGCCTTGTAAACCCTGTGGCCAACACCCATTAATCTCTTTCCTTCGGCAAGCAGTTTTTCGACGTATGGCCTAGCGTTCTCGGGTGTTTTAATTTCTAGGTACTGTTTCATTGCAGCCTCGTTAGCGCCCCCGTGTAATGGGCCTTTCAGTGTAGCAATACCTGCGGCTATCGCTGAGTATAGATCTGTCCACGTTGATATTGCCACGAGAGTTGCGAAGGTCGAGGCTGGCACCTCATGATCAATGTGCAGAACGAGGTATAGGTCTATCGCCTTTGTTGAGGTTTCATCAGGTTCCTTGCCAAACATCATGTATAGGAAGTTCGCTGCATGGCTAAGGTCTTTCCTCGGCTTAACTATGTCGAGACCCCTACTTGCCCTATAGTGCGCTGCTATCATTATTGGTAGTGCCGAGGTCAGCTTAATAGCTCTCCTTAGGTTTGCCTCTTTACTATAATCGCTTGGATTTTCATCGAATGCGCCCAGGGCAGCCACACCGGCTTCGAGGGCTAGCATTGGATGTGCCTTAACCTTACCCATTGTTGTGACTATGGAGTAAACCTCGTTGGGTAATTCCCTGTAGGAGGTTAGTAATGATTTGAAGTCATCAAGTTCCTTCCTATTTGGTAATTTACCGTAAAGGATTAAGTAAGCCACCTCCTCAAACGTTGAGTACTTTGCCAAATCATCAATCCTATAACCCCTATACCACAGAATCCCATTTTTCCCGTCGATATCTGAGATTGTCGTAGTCTTAACGAGGACATCCTCAAGACCATGAATTATGGGGCCACAGGGTGTTTGAATGACTTTACCGCTCGTTGCTATTGTAACCTCCTTAACCTCCTCACTCATACAATAATCATTATTTGAGGACTTATTTAAATACTATCCTAATATATAGTTTAATGATAACCAATATATACGTCAACTAGCGAAAACTTAATAACCAAATGCAGAAGCACCTTAATAACAAGTTAAATAAGTAAGCCATTACTAGAACCCTGATGATTAGGGCAATATTCATCGGTAGGTTTCAACCACCACATCTCGGTCATGTTTGGGCGATTAGGGATATTCTCAGGGAGGTTGATGAATTAATAGTGGTAATTGGGTCGGCACAATTCAATTACATAATAACGGACCCATTCACCATAGGCGAGAGAATATGGATGCTCAGGGAAGCCCTTAAGGAGGGTGGTGTCGACTTATCGAGGGTTATTATTGTACCAATACCAAACATAGAAAATAACGCAGCATGGTTCGGGCACCTAAGATCATACACACCACCATTTCAGGTTGCCTATACAGGTAATCCCTTCGTGGCAATGCTCTTCAGAGAAGCTGGTATTGAGGTTAGGCAGCAACCAATGTATGATAGGGAGAAACTGAATTCCACAAGAATTAGGGAGCTTATCATAAAGGGTGACCCATCCTGGGAGGAGCTGGTACCTAAATCCGTGGCTAGAATAATAAGGGAGATAGGAGGTGTGGAGAGGCTCAGGATAATAGCCATGGGTGAAGCCGAACCACATAGATGGTGATTACTCATTTAAACAGGATATGCGGTGTTATATTGAATAGTTAATTAATTACCCAGTATATTGATTAATTTTATGAGATAAGTGTTTAAGGATTACTCATTTGATAGTTTTATAGAACATGCAGTTGGGTATTTAAAATAGGGCTTAGTGGTAATCGTTGTGCCAGTCACAGACTTACACGCATTGGGATTAATTTATACACACGTATTGAACACGGATTACGCCATGGTGATGACCATCTATGGCATATACCTACACGCGGTTTTCGTATCATTAACCCTAGGGCTCCCCCTTAGCCATACTTGCCTGGTTGATTATGTGGTCAAGAACTCACGACAATCTCTACCTAAATTATGCAAAGACCCTTACTAACGTCTTAATTGTTAACTTTGCCCTGGGCGTTGTTACGGGAACCATAGTTGAGTTCGGCTTACTTGATATATGGCCAACCAGTATACTACTCTTTGCGTCATCAGGCTTTCTACCGCTGCTTTATGAGGCCACCATAGCCTTCATAGGCGAGGCCGTGTTGATTGTGTTCTTCCTAATAACCCTGGGCAGGTGGAGGGCCAGTTATTCAATAGCATTACTCATAGCGACCTGGTTCCTGGGATCCCTCTCGGGCTACTTCATACTTACTGCAAATGCCTGGATGAACGTGCCCTGGGGCATGGGGAACATACCAAGGGCCCTATACCCATTCCTACCCAGTTATGGACCTGACGATGCCAACGTCACCGGCGTACTTAATCTAGCAGCCTTATTGGTTAACTACACACTGGATGGTTATGGGTCGATGGCATTATCTAACCCAGGCTTTACCCACCTGGTTGGGGTCTTCTACCTAAATCCATACATATCCTTAGTTAACCCAGACGCCATAATCACGACGTTCCACACATTGTTTGCCGCCTACGCCATAGGACTTGGCGTGGTAGGTACTGCCTTATCTGTGAGGTATCTGGGAACGCGTGATGATAAGTACATAAAACTTCTAAGACCCATCCTATGGGTGTTAACCATAGTATTGCTGATAGAGCCGATAGTTTTAGGGCACTTCATGGGCGATACCGTGGTTAAGTACCAACCGCTCAAGTTCACGGCATTGGTTACGTTAACTGGTGGTAAGGGGGTTTATGGGTATGAATTCTACGACCCGATAGAGGCATTGTTCGCCTACGGTAACCCATACCACCCAATACATGGGTTTGAGTACTACCTAAGCTCATGCAATGCACTTGGCAACACAACATTCGTGGAGTTATACGAGAAGCTTGACCCCTCAATGATTAACTACATATCGGGAATTTCAAACCTAACCCTTTCAAGCTATTGCCGTGAGGCCGTGTTATCACTGGAGCCAATAGCCCCATTGGTTAGCGCGTTTTATTATACAATGATTGGTTCAGGCATAATCATAGCCATAGCAGCAGTTCTCGTGCTGTTCACCTACCTAATCAGGATACCCGTGTTAACAGACGTAACGGACTTCATCAATTACAGGCTACTAAGCCCGTTAATTGGCTATTACAATGTGTTACCGTTCCTAACCATGGTAATGGCCTTCGGCTCGGCGATCGCGGCAACCGCCGGTTGGGCTGCTAGAGAGATTGGTAGGCAACCGTGGACTGTCTATGGGTTAGTAACGACTAACGAGGTAGTTACACCAGTGCCTATAACACCAGTCTTTGTGGCTTACGTGTTGGCTATACTCACGGCAATAGCCGTGGGAGGCTCTTTGGCGATGTATTACGTAGCCACCAGACCAGGTATTCTAAGGAATATTAGTGAATTACTGAGGGGTGGTGAATCATGAGTATTGATCTATTTCTTTTTTCATTGCTCGGATTCACGTTGATCATGCATTTAATATTTGTAAATGTGATAATTGGGGTTACCGTATTAACGGTAGCGATTAGGTACACGGCCTACCTAAGAAATGACCCATATCTAGAGCTCCTGGCTAGAAGGGCGTTCAGGGTAATGGTAATCTTCGATCTATTCGGTGGTGTCTGGGGTACAATATTAACTGTGTACATGGCTGGTTTCTTCCCGAGCATGGTTGCCATATTCACCAGGGTCTACTTCTACCCAGTCGCGATAGCCCTCACGGGCATTCTGGTTAGTATACCACTCATAGTCATGTACTGGCATCTATGGGGTAGAATTAGCCCTAGGAGCCATAGCCTTCTTGGTATACCCATGGCAATATCCGTACTGTTAGTCCCGCTGGGCTTTAGGTACCTATTCGCTGGACTAAACTACCCAATAGGCATTGATGGGGATCAACCATCGTACATAGCAGCCCTAGCAAACCCCGTGTACCCAGCGCTTGCGTTACATACAATACTCGGTGGTTTAGACATAGGAGCCTTCGTACTGGCAGCCATATTAGCCACCAGGAGTAACATGGATGTTAGGGGTGTGCGTATAGCACTCAGCACAGGTATGGCACTGCTTATACCCCAATCAATAGCTGGGGCGTACTACTACGTGGTTCTCGCCGAGTACGACCCATACATAGTCAATAACATAGCAGGGCCCCTGCTAGGTGGAAAACCGAGCCTCGGCTTCGTATACCCACTATTCTACACTGCAATAGTGCTGGTAGTTGCCTTAACAATAGTCGGTGCGATAGCCCTGTACAATGCAATGATGGGTTTCGTGAATAGACCTCTAGCGATAACCGCAGGTATACTCTCCGAGTTAATACTCGTGCTAATGGAGTTCGTGAATGACGGATCCAGGTACCCATACCTATTCCTAAGTGGTAATGCTGGTATTCCAGTTAATGAATTATTGAATGAAGCAATACCATTACCGCTGGTGGCCATATACACCATGATCGCCTCAACACTTATTTTCACGGCAATATTCAGCATCGTACTCTACTACGGATTATTCAGAAGGTACTTACCCGAGACAGAGGAGTAGGTCCTAATTAGCCTATAGCTTTGACGTTAAAAATCATTTTAAAATTTGAAATTAGACATAGGCAATGATGCAGAGGGTTGATATTAGTGGTAATATGGCTATGATCAAGACCGTAAATGCCCAGGAATGCGTAGAAAATGTCATTTTTGAAATAGTGTGTATCTGTTAGTTAACGCAAACCCCTTATTAACTGGACAGGACTCGGTGGGCTATGGGGAGTACATAGGTGACTACACGAGGAAGGCCATGGAGTTGTTCAGCTTCTCAAGCTTCAGATTCCAGAGGAGCATGGTGAAGGCGATGGGTATGGTTAAGTATGCAGCGGCTACGGAACCAGGTATAATAACCAGGGAATTAGGAAAATAACTTCCTGATCTCCTAATAGGTTAAAACTAGGGGTATGATCATCAATACATCACCAACACAGCGAGTAACCCTGCCTACTGTATGTGGTGATACCACTGACGTAGTATGGGCTTTGCTGATTAATTATTAAACCACTGGCACTTATGCCGGACTTAGGTGAGTAATGGAGAATCCACGCGAAGTCCGTCCAC
>LOCH01000022.1 GCA_001516765.1 Vulcanisaeta sp. MG_3
AAAACCCAGGAATAAAATCGAGATGACCAAACCAGGGTAACCCGGCCATAGGCAGGGTGGAACCACCCGGACTCGCCAGATCCCGGAAGTGAAACGCCCTGCCGCGTTGCCAAGTACTGCGGTCCGAGATGGCCGCGGGAACGGCGCGTGCCGGGACCCTGGGGTCAAAACCACACTTAATAATATTGATTTTACCTATAAGGTGGACTGTGATAATGCAGATCAAACCTTACGGTAGGCCTCAAGCATTTGTTCCACTACATGGCCTGCTAGGTTCATGAAAACCGAGAGTGGTGATCCCGTCTCTTCCACAATCATGTGTACCAAGAGCTCACTATAAAGTGCTGTAGTTAATGCTGCCAATTTACCGAGTACCATTGATAGTTTCCAATAATCCCCTGATTGTTGAGATGCTTTGATGATTATGCCGAATGCCGTTGCACTTAGTTGTGTTGGTAATGAGGTTAGTACCGCCACACCCACATTCTTGTTAAATAACTCAAGGGCCATTATCCCTAGTTTTACCCAGTACATATCATTATTAGGACCCTGAACGTAGTTGATCCACCAATTCTTAACAAACTCTGTACATTCCTGGTTCCTGAAGAACTCAATATTCGTGTTCGACATTACAGTACAGTAGGTCTCTGCTAAATCATTTGCTATCTCAAGTAATTCCTGGGAGTGTTGTTTCAGTATTTCCTCATCGACTTGGTTCCAGCGAAATGGGGTTGGTAATTGGCTGAATACGTGTTCGAGAAATATTTCGTAGTTTCCCTTCCTCATTTCATCTATGTAGAGGATTGTGTGGCTTGTCATTCAATTTTTAATTATCAACCTCATTTAAACCCTTCTATCAATACCCACGTAATTAGATCTACCATTATGAACAGAATCCATGTACGTCATTACTAACACCCACGCATCTATAACTAATATGCCGTATGCCTCCTCGGTAGCTGCTGATGGCCATGGTATTAACAGCGCAGGTATTGGTGCTAAAACACCAAGCAATAATGAGAACAGACCCAGGCCTCTATTGCCGCCCATTAACGAGCCAATACCCCAAGCAATAAGCGCCGTATCCATTTGTACAAAGAACCACGTCGACACAAACACATGAGGTCTAGTACCTGCATGGTAAATGCCTATTAATGCTAAGAAGAGCCCTGCTACGAACACGAACGCCGATGCAAAACTCTCAACCTTATTCCTGGAGTTTAGGAGTAGGTTTATTGAGTATAAATCAACGAATACTGAGGTGATTATGAGACCGTAATTGTATATCCAGGGATCAACGGCATGCGGACCCCCTAGATCACTGAATGCGTTTTTCGTAAAGACGAACCATGGATTGACACTAATACTTATTGCAATGACGACCCAAGCCAACACAGCTGCCATAATCCCTGAGTACCTAACGAATTCTCTCCAAATCATCAATTAGTATAGTCTCTATTCCTTAAAATAACTTTACACCTCCACTATCAATGACTCGGCATCCCTTGGATAGTACGTGATTATTTCAATACCATCATCTCTGATTACCACAGTGTCCGAATGCCTAAACCCACCTAACCTGGGTACATATATGCCGGGTTCCACCGTAATAACCATTCCTGGCCTGAGCACTGTATCATCACCAACATCCAGAAACGGAGCCTCATGCGCCTCCAAACCGAGACCATGCCCACTGTGGTGAAGTAGGTAATCATAAACGCCCAACTCCCTGGCCGCCTTAATAACAGCCTTATCTACCTCGGATGCCTTAATCCCAGGTCTTAGTGTGTTTAGGGCGGTTTCCTGGAGTTTAAGTGCGATTTCGTGGTATTTAATTACATCGTTTGTTGGGCGACCAACGAACAAGTTTCTCTCGAGTTCAGCCATGTAGCCCGAGACATCTGCGGTGGTCCCTGTCACTAGTACATCACCGGCTCTAATCGGTCTCTCAGTACTTATTGAGTGTGGGTAGGCGCCATGCTCGCCAACCTGTCCCCTAAACCCAGCATAGGCTGGGTATTCCGACCTAAGTGGTTTATAATTAGGCCCCAGGGCTTTTTTCATCATTATTGATGCGTCTAGGGATGCCCTTAGTGAGATTTCATAATCGTAGAGGCCAGGTGCCGTGTAGTCCTGAAGTAACGAGTGTGCTAGATTGGCCCATTTAGCACTCTCCCTAAGCAACTCTATTTCCACCTCGGACTTTATGATCCTCATTGAGTATATATCGTCAGCCACATTAACAAACTTGGTATTAGGAAGCAGTTCGGTGAGATTTGGTCCCCTATAACCCCAATGGCTTACGTAGCCTGGCGTTGAGTCGTAACCTACAACTGCGTTGTCCAGGTGTAATTCCCTGAACCACTCCGCAAAAAGTCTCATTGGGTGGGTCTCGCCTGGATAATCCCTATAGATATACGTCTTACTTATTAACTGGGTCTGGCTTATTACATGGTCCCTCTCCAACAATGGGCCGAAAAAGTATACCTCACCGTTTTTGTGTATTACAATAGCAGCAGGTCTCTCGGTCTGTAAGTAGTGAAGACCTACGAAATACGCCATATTAATCGGGTTCACGAGATACACGGCATCTAATCCCCTCTCCCTCATCACTCTATGCAGTCCATCAAGTCTTCTCTCAAATTCCCTCATTGGTATTTCATGCATAGTAATTACTCCATTAAGGTCAATTTTAAACTACCCTAACCAAAGAGGTTAACCTCAGGTACGTTCTCTACGGTTGCCTTCTCACCGAGTACATCATTACTTATCTCTATTACGTACTTAAGTCTCGCAGTATAAACAACGTTGCTTCCCTCCTCACCTGTAGGTGTTAGTGATATTTCACCACTCACCCTGGCATAACCCTTCTCCTCGTTACCCTTCATTAGCTTCCACACCATGCTAACACTGTACTTACCGCCCACATCCTTAACATCCCAGGTCCTCTCACCAGGTGTTAAGCCATAATCTGCTGAGAAGGACTTCACCAACTGCATGAAGTTCGTCCCAGAATCATCCAGCGGTACTGTTAAGCCAGCCTCCCTGGGCCACCTCTCAAGCCTCTTTTTCCTAGCTTCCTCATTTGCTGTCTTACTAATTTTTATTGGCACTTCGAGATCCCTCTCGTAGACTGGTACGAAACTCATACCTACTACGTAACTAGGGACTGGAATAAAAATGCTTCCCTAGTTACGGTTCGATGAACTTCGCCGTCAGATAACACCTTACTCATCATCACTCATGGCAGCCATCGTATCATCACTCAACAACCTTAAACCCACTCTAGATTTAAATGCTACTCGGCCTCGATGACCTCGTTAATATCCATTATCTTCACGACGCCCTCCGCGTTCCTGCCTAGGTTTGCTAGGCATATAGGGCATACCGTGATCACGTTTTTTCGAGAGCTTCGACAGATTCTGGATCCTTATCTTGGCTATTTCCCTCGACAGCTCTGGGCTTAGTGATTCCAGAGGTCCTCCACAGCACGTTGCCGTGTCAATACCCGTTATTAATGGATCCTCAATATGCCTCAAACCCGCATTGTCTAATATCGCCCTGTACACATCGTATTTGCCCAGGTACCTCGCGTATAGGCAGGAGTCGTGGATCACGACCTCACCATTAAATTTGGGCTTGACCTTGGCATTCTTGAGCAGGTCTAGGTAGTTAACGACCTCAAAATTTAGTTTAAAGTACTTCGGCGCCACATTGGTTAACACGTTATGTGTATGGGGATCTATTGTTATGACCTTCTTGACACCGTACTTCTCGAAGATTCTCAACACCCTATCCTCAAAGTACTCCCTGAAGTACTCCTCAGCACCCAATTCATGAAGTAGGGCACCGCTGTATGGTTCATCCTCATAGAGGTAGCCAAAGTTTACCCCAGCCCTTTGTAGGGACCTCGCTATGCTCATCATTATGTTGTTGGCCCTATCGATATCTGCCTTGTTTGGTTTGATTACGAAGCTTGCGAACCTGGAGAGTACACTGGCTAGGCTCATTAGTGGTGTGCTTTGTAGCTTCTCAATCCATGGGACTAGTTGGTTTATCATTGGTGCCATTTGGTAGAGGCATGAGGTGTATATTATCGTGTCACCACCCTTGGGTATACCCAATTCCCTAGCCCATTCTGTGCAGTTGGATTTATCCATTGGTATTGGTAAACCATTGGCATCAAGGCTTTTTCTCATTATGTCTATCAACGACTTAATCCAACTCTCCATTAACATTGCGGGCGTGCCTTCCTATTTAAAGATTGTTTATTACAGATTTGGTGCATCAACTATTTACTTTTTCACGTAGAAGTTAACCCTGGACTTGCTTATTACAGCATCAATACTACAATCACACTTCAAAAGAACCTTTGTTAAACCTAGAATATACCCCCTGGTGAAAGGCAGTCCAGCATCTAGGTCAAAGGGTTCGGTTAGTGATAGACTTGCGACATAACCACCCTTCTCATTATTTAATTTCACATCCTCGGCGCTCCTAGCTAGATTCATAACCACAAGCATTTCAACCGCTGTCTCGAAGATTCTCGCCGGATCTGTGATCGCTGGTATTATGTACTTTGTCCTAAGCATCGTACTCGCCATGGATACTCCCATCTCATAACCGAGCTTATTTAAGAAGGAATGAAGTTCACCACCACTCTGCACCATGTGGATTAATATGCTCCTGAGTATCTCCCTATCAAAGCCCACCAGCTCCATTGGCGCCTCATGGCTCGCCCAAACATCGTGAACCCCATTTATACCCCTCAACCTCTCAATCGCATTTATCGGCAGGGAATCGCTGAGCCTCATCGCAATGACCCTCTCGCTCTCCGATGGTATTGAGACGAAAACCCACTCAATGCTTGCATGATCCTTAATTACGCCAGTTATCTCGTGAAGCATCCCCCGCCTATTCGCAGCCCTAATCACAAGCAGTGTCATTAATGGTTTAGTGAAGTTAGGAACTTTAAACCCGACTAATCGTGTTCACGAACATTCCCAGCACCACAATAGGGTAAGAACTTATTAATACCTAGTTACAAAGCTGTGTTGCGATGCCAGGTAATGAGTATGATGAGTTGTACATGAAGTTGTTGGATAAGGCATACGCGATAATAACGCCGAAAGTGCAGAGAAGGCAGGAACTTCCAAGGCTTAGTATTCAAGTTCAGCCTAAGAAGACCATAATACAGAACTTCAGGGACATTGCACAAAGGCTTAATAGGGATCCGACCCACATAGCCAGGTTCTTCCTTAAGGAGTTAGCCCTACCCGGCAGTATTGATGGTAATGCTCTCGTCCTTTACGCCGAGAGGAGTCCTAGGACCCTCGAAGCAGTCTATGAGAGGTACATAAAATTCTACGTTGAGTGCCCGGTCTGTCATTCAGTCGATACCTACCTGGAGAGGGAGGGTAGGATATACGTCCTGGTGTGCACGGCTTGTGGGGCGAGGACGCCTCGTAAGGGTATTAGCTGATTCAATTTCTAATTTAAAGTTTGTGGGGTTAACAATCGATGTTCTTAGGGAAAGGGTTTTTATTTACTACAAGGCATTACTGAAATCAATATGCCAACTGGTGGATACCCAATAGTTCTCACAGGCGAGATAGCCACCATGTCCGACACCCACGGGTCCTCCGTCGTAGGCTTCGCAAGCGCAATACCCGAGAACTACTTCAGGGATTGGGTAGCCAGGAGGTTCTTTAGGGTTAAGAGCGATAGTGAGGGTAGGGTTTTGAGGGCTCCCTATGGCCTAGCTAAGGTGGAGGCTGCATTATTAGCCCATGGCTACACGAGGAATGATGTAATAATAGCGGATCCATACAAGCTAGATAGGGTTATTGGGCCTAATACGAGGATAGTGGGCATCTACGTGATGGACCCACTGGGGCTCAGCTTCGGCTCCGGCATTGTTTACTGGATCCTGAAACTGGCTGATTTACCATATAGGGGATTACCCTATATAGCAAAATCATTCCTACAGGTCATTGAGAACCCGGCAATTAGGAAACATAGGAATCACGTAAGGATTGTTGTTGGTGGACCGGCAGGTTGGCAGATAGTGGATACGGGTAAACAGAGGGAGTTGGGCATCGATGTTGTTTACGAGGGTGAGTTCGAGGAGGATGGACCATTACTGTTTGATAAGATTATGAAGGGAGAACCCGTGCCCGAGAGGGTTGTTGCCCATAGACCCGTTCCGTTAGATGTCGTACCGACGATTGTGACACCATCCATAGGAGGTATGGTTGAGGTTACCAGGGGCTGTGGGAGGGGCTGCCAATTCTGCACGCCAACGTTGAGCGGCATGATTAGGTCATTCCCATTCGAGGGGCATATCGATAGGGAGATTAAACTCAACATAGAGGTTGGGGGCTTTAAGGAAATAACGATGCACAGTGACGAGTTCTTTAGATATGGCGCCAAGGGTATTGAACCAAACCCAGACAAGGTACTCGACCTGACAGAGAAGGCTTACAAGCTCGTTAAGTCCTATGGTGATGATTATGAGGTGACCACAGACTTCACCACAGCAGCTGTCGTTAAGTATGCGCCGAAGCTTGTTAAGGAGGTCTCCGAGTACATGAATGAGGGTGGTACGTGGCACTTCATAGAGATGGGTATAGAGACCGGTTCACCAAGGCTTTTGAAATTATTAATGGCTGGTAAGGCGTTGCCCTATAGGCCCGAGCAGTACCCTGACGTGGTTGAGGAAGCCATAGGAATATTGAATGATAATTACTGGGTTGTGGTTGGCACGATGATACTAAACCTACCGGGTGAAACTGATGATGATGTAGTAAGGAGCTTGGAGCTCCTGGACAGGCTCAAGAGACTTAGGGTCCTCACATTCCCACTACCCTTCATACCAATGGGCGCGCTTAGGAGGAGGGACTTCACGATACTGGACAGGATGCTTGAGGATCCGCTCAGGCTCGAGTTCATACTAAAGGCGTTGATAAAGTCCTTTGAGGAGGCGAAGGCCTTTAGTTATTTAATAACTAGGAAGGTGGAGAATTTCGTTGTTAAGAGGCTCATTAGGTACATAGCCGTGAGCAGCTTCAACCTAGCCCTGAAGAGGTATAAGGAAAAGCTCGGCTCATTGGTTGAGCAATACGGTGAGTTTAGGGAGAGGGTTAGGGAGGACATTAATAGGGCTGTTATATCGCTAAAAATCGATAAGGACGATGAGGCGGGCATTCATTAAAAATAATCCTTACTAATAATTATCAATTAAGTCATCCATAGAACCTTAACACGTTAATCAACTAAATTAGAGACTTGCTCACGAAGTATCAAACCGCAGGGTCTAACAACTCTCTTCTCTTTATCTTGGCTGGTGATAGTTAAAAACCTTGATAAAGGGGTTTCACAAACTAATTCATGTGGGGGTTGCAGGAAGGCCTGTTGAGGAGTCTGACGCCTTGGTAGTCAAGAAGGCCTACTATGTACTAGGTATTAGTATTGCTGGTTTATCGCTAATACTACTTAACTGGTTGGATGCCTCAGCAATGATGTTTGACCTAATGAATATAAAGAGGATAATTCTTGGCGCCATGTATTACATGGTACCCATGGCGACGGCACTCGCGGGCTTCACCGTAACCCAACTACCCGCCACATTCCTCCTAAACAGGGTTGGCAATAGGATGCCCATGTTCCTAGGCCTAGTATTGAACGGCCTATCCCTCATATTCTCAACAACGAGTAGCTACCACACAGCCCTATTCCTGAGATTCCTGGCTGGCATGGGCCTAGGCCTCTACCTAGCCCCGTCATTACTACTTACGTTGGGTTGGTGGAGCGTTAGGGGTTTAACCAGGTGGATCCAGGTGGCATACCTATCATCAATAACAGTGCTGCTTGCAATATCCACGGCGATGATCACGTACATAACGAAGACCACGGTGCTTTACCTGGGTGTGGCGTCAATAGTGCTCTCGATGATTGTTCTTTTCACGATGAAGGATGTCGTGATAATAAAGAGCGCGTCAATAATGGCTGTGATGAATAATCCAGATGTCTTGATGCTAGCAATAGCCTTCTCAGTACCCTGGGGGGTGTACCTAGGGTTAATACCATTAACTATGCATGTGGACGGCACAGCCGGCACCGTGGCATTGACGGCATCATTAGTATTAACACCGCTATTGTATAAGTACAGGCACGCCGTGAGGGTTGAGAGGCGAAAGATGCTATTTTACGCAACCACCATATTGGGCGGACTGATGGCTTTAATGGGCATCGCCCCACCGAATTACGTATTAGTTGCCGTGGGCTTTGTATTTACCGTTGTATTGCTCTCAATCCTGTACATAATCAATAACCTAGTTAGCCCAATACTCATTGTCCAATCAACAAGCTACCTACTCACAGTATCCTCAACAATAGGCTCAATAATCATGATAGTAATGGGATATGCGATACAATACCTAGGTACACTTGGTTGGATAACTATTGGAATTTTGATGGTGATTTCATCGCTCATTTACAGGATTTTGAAAATCACGCTCTAACCACCTACTCCTTAACCTTTGGATAACGGTCCAGCCTGGCAATCTCCCTAACCGCATCCAAATCCCCAAGCAAGTCCCTAATCGAGATCACACCAACCACGGCATCATTCTCATCAACAACAACCACATGCCTAACCCTATACTCAACCATCAATGAGGCAACGGTACCAACAGAATCATCAACCCTAGCCCTAACAACCCTAGGTCCTATAGTACCGACCTTACCCACGGGAGTATCCAGGGGCAACCTCCTTGACAAAGCCCTAATGACATCACGCTCAGTGATTATACCACGCAATTTCATGGAACCCAAATCCTCAACCACAACCACCGAGCCCGTATTCTCCTTAGCCATCAAATCCACAGCCTCAATGAAGGGCCTATCCTCGGTAATAACCAGGGGCTTCCTCTTAACAAGATCCACAGCCCTCATACAACCACCGCATAAACAACTAAATTAACTAATTAATAAATTTTATTACATAAGACATACAACACTTAAATACACCTATATTACTACAGCAGTACTACTACACAATAAAATAAATATTAATACCTAGATAATAAATAACTAAAGAGAAGAACCAAGGCTTTTAAAGGCAATTAATTAGAGCACCGATAGTGATGAGTAGGGACCTCGCCTGCTAGAGAAGATGACGAGTTTGCCGAGTGCTGATCACCGATAACGTAGCCTTCTTTCAACCTGATAACTCCGTGACCATAGTGATCAGTTTCAGAATTTCAATTTTAAAAGGTTATTATTTACAAAATGAAATATGGAAATTGAAACAGCAATTGAAATGCATGGGAAGAATTACAGAGGTAATATTTAAAAATTACAAATGTATGCATTATTTATGACGAGAAAAACACTAGCACTAATACTACCCGCGTTACTACTCGTAGTAGCACTAATGGCAGGAACAACAATGGCAATGCAAGTAACTAAGGTAAAGCCAGACACACCAGG
>LOCH01000023.1 GCA_001516765.1 Vulcanisaeta sp. MG_3
TTAGGTGGAGAAGCGGGCGGTGCTGAGGGAGGTGGTGTTGTTGAGTCTGAGGAGTACTATAGGATAATGTTCCCTAAGGGCAAGGAGTTTAGGTATGTATTCACGGCATTGGCCAATTTACTCCAGGAAACGAATTTCGTGATTGATACTGAAGGTATTAAGATGAAGTCGATAGATCCAAGCAAGGTATCATTAATTATATTGAATATACCAGGCTCAAGTCTCGAGGAATACAGTGTCACTAAGGAGTTGAAGGTAGGCATAAGCTTCGACCTAGTCAAGAAGATATTGAAGAGGATTGGAGCTAGAGATAAGGTAGAGCTTGGTGTGGACATGGGTAAAAACAAGTTCTTCATAACTATATACACCAAGAAGGGTAAGGAGGGTGGTTTCCATAGAAGGTTTGGTATACCAATAATTAACATAGCGGAGGAGGAGGTGCCGGAGCCCAAGTTGGAGTACCCGGTCAGGGTTAGGATGGACATGGACGCATTTCTAGACATAATAAGCGCTGCTGGTGAGATCTCGGATTCCGTGAAGTTCGTAGCTAATGAGGATAAGTTCTCGATAATTGCTGAGGGTGAGGGTGGTAAGGCCCTAGAAACCACATACACGAGCAGTGATGAGGTATTTTATGAATACTCGGTTCAGGGATCTCATAATTCGACATACGCCATAGAGTTATTACTGGACTTTGTTAGACCCATGAGGCAGGTGAGTGATACGGTCACTATAGAGTTTGACAATAATAAGCCTCTGAAGTTAACAATGGATTTCGCAATAGGGTCATTGCAATTTTACCTAGCACCAAGGGTTGCTTAATCAAATAATTCCTAGACGTTGTATTTAATGGAGAGATAGTCCCGCGGAGGAATTATGATGGGCACTAGCTGAGTTAGGTTTACATCAAGGAACATACCCTTAACAGAGCCCTCTCTAGGCTTAAAATCTAGAGAGAATTCAATAGCGTGAGCACTCCAATTACCAATGAATAGTAATCCATGCCCATTTCTCGACTCAATCCTAGCAATTACGTGATCATTAGATACGCTCCTAACCTCATAATCATTACTGAGTACGGACCTCCCACCATTGATATTAATGTTTAAATCACTAACAACGTAAGCCCTACCCAAACTAATGATGAGTATTAGATAGTGGTCATCGAAGTACGCAAGGATCCAATTTAGGTGAGGTAGTACCTTCGTATCTACCGTAATGTGCGTAGGCCATACTATCGGATTAAGCATGGACAAGAATGTTAAGTATTTCAGCTCATCGGGAGTTGACGAACGAAGCAGCTCATCATAGACCTCGAGACCTAGGGTAGGTAAGTTATACCTGGTGAGGGCGATCGATAGTTTCGAGATTTCTAGGGGGCTTAGATCATTTAACCTTAAGTAGTATCTATATAGTGCATTTATCGCCCTTGAGTATTCATAGATTCTATTTGAGAGACACAGCAGCTCATCGGTGCAATTTTTCCTTAGTTCACCTCTAGTCTTAGTAAGTTCGTTCTTTAGATTAAGCAGGGCTTTTATGCTTCGCTCCCTTCGTAGCCTCTGGTTTATACTTATATACCTCATTATTGGTTCATCATTAATACACTGATCGACAGTGACGCCTAATAGCTCGTACGCGTTCCATAACCAAGGCATGTAATCGCACCTAGGCGTTACATCAACGCCCTTACCTAATGCTAACACGTAATCCCTCCTTGATGTAAAAACCTCAAGGTGTATCATGAATGGGCTACTTTAATATTGAAAGTGGTTGTATGTATTTATTTGCCTCAACTATAGATCCTGGGTATATTACGGAGTTGGCGCCTATCCTAGTTCCCGGCCCAACTATTGCGCCTAATTTTGCCAACTGCTTACCCTTAATAATAACGGGCGACAGGTGTGACACCTCAACGCCGGTGGGTAACACGTTTAGTGTAACAACACCCGGTTCTATTGTGCTTTCATCACCAATTATTGAGCTACCTATGAATGAACCCCTACCTACAGTGGCTTTGCGTCCAATGAGTGACTCCGTTATCTCAGCGTCAGCACCTATAACGGCGCCCTCCTCCAGCGATGTATTGTTCCTAATGATCGCATTATTACCGACATAAACGTCATTACCGATGTACACAGGCCCCCTAATTATTGCACCATGATCCACCTTTGCACCGGCATCTATTACTACGGGACCTTCGACCATAGCCTTTGGTGATATATCGGCATCCTTACTAACCCTAGCCTCACTCAAGTCACTTAATAAATACTTAATAGCTGATAGTAGGTCCCATGGATAGCTGACATCAACAAACCACCCGCTCCATAGTGCGACATTAACATTGCCTCTAAACAATCTTAACGCACCATTAATATCGCCATCTAGCTCATAAAGTGAGTTTAAGAAGTCCCTCTCGGTAACGAGTATTCCTGTCCACGCATAACCAGATTTATGCGTTGAAACCTTGTTAATCACGACACCATCGACCACCTCAACCTCGAAATACCCCTGTAAATCTGACAATGGTGTCATAAGCACGGTTATAGCCTTCCCGGAATTTACGTGACTATTCAACGCTAATTCATAAGCTTCCTGAGGCAGCACTACGTCACCAAACGATATTAATGTGGTACCTTTACCGGAAACCTCCTTCACCATTTTCAATGCGCTATTTAGATCATCACCACCTTGCCCAATACTCTCTAAAGAAACTCCCTCAAAGTAACGTCCCAACTCGTTACTTATTCTCTGGGGATTTCGGGAAATTACGTACATCCTCTTCAGTCCTAGTTGCACCAAGTTCTTTATAGGGTAATAAATTAACGGTTTTCCGAGTAATCGAATGAGTGATTTCTCAAGGTGCGGTGTCAGTGGCTCCATATTAGTGCCTTTACCGCCACCTAGTACCACACCAATTACTTCCCTTGAGTAGCCCATGGCTATCACTCTACAGTAACGGTCTTCGCCAAGTTCCTTGGTTTATCTGGATCATAGCCCTTAGCAACCGCTGTATAGTACGCAAGTAACTGCATGGGGACTACATACACTATGGGGGCCACCCTATAATCAATATTAGGCATCTCAAGGGTTACATTCAGTAATTCCTTGAATTTGCCCACGTACTTCTCAGGAACTAAACCTATTGTGTATGCATCCCTAGCCTTCATCTCCATTACATTACCGAGCAAGGCATCCACGTTATCGTCATCTAATATCGAGAATACGACGGGATACCCACCCTCGACCAGCGCTATTGGGCCGTGCTTGCTCTCACCGGCTGGGTATGCCTCGGCATGTATGTAGGCTATCTCCTTCAACTTTAACGCACCCTCCATACTCAATGGGACGCCAATACCCCTACTCAGGTAATATGCACTCTGTTTCCTGCTTATGTATCCACTAAGAGCCTTAACTTTACCTTCGACGCTAGCCATTACACCCTGGACTAGGTTGGGCACCTTATTGAGCAAATCCATCATGTCCCTATACTCATTATTCGTAAGCTTCCCCATAGCAATCCCCATTTTGAGGGCTAATACTGTTAGTACCACGAGTTGTGTCGTGAAGGTTTTCGTGGCCGCAACACCAATCTCGGGACCGGCTCTGGTGTATATTACGTAGTTCGACTCTCTAGGTATTGCGCTATCGATCACGTTGGATACAGCAACTATCTTAGCACCTCTCTCCCTAAATGCCCTAATGGCAACTAACGTATCTATTGTCTCACCAGACTGGCTAATTGCTATCGCTATATCCCCATCACTAATGGAATTGAGGTACTTCTTGTACTCTGATGATATTAAAGTATGCGTGTCAAGCCCCAGCATTGAGGTGAATAGGTAATCGCCAATGAGGCCGGCGTGGTACGAAGTACCCGCACCTAGGATGAAGACCTTCCTGGAGTTCAGTATGGCGTTAATTACCTCATTAAATGCCTTCTCGTCAATACCCGCCAATGTCGAGTTGATTGCTATGGGTTGCTCATGTATTTCCTTAAGCATGAAGTGCGGATAACCCTCCTTACTGGCCATCTCCGGTGTCCAACTTATGAGCCTAATCCTCTCCTCCACATTAACGGGTAACCCATCCCTCTCGATATAGACCTTGCCGGGCTCAATGTAACCATACTCCCCATCTCTAAGTACAATGACCGTGTTTGTGAACTCGAGAAAGGCTGGGATATCACTGGCGATGAAGTTGGCACCATTGCCAATACCGATAACCAACGGTGAGGTATTCCTCGCAAAATACAGTCTATTTGGCTCCTGGGCCATGACAACAACGAATGCGTAGGCGCCACGTATTTTTGAAAGAGCAGCCTTGAAGGCATCAAATGGTTTATAGCCCATCCTTAAATACTCCTCTATCAAGTGAGCCAAAACCTCGGTATCAGTTTCACTCCTAAACACGTGTCCTTTCCTGATCAATTCTTCCTTAAGTTCTAAGAAGTTCGAGATTATGCCATTATGAACAACGGCAACTCTTCCCGTGCAATCTGTATGTGGGTGTGCATTCTCATCGCTTGGTTTACCATGAGTAGCCCACCTGGTGTGTCCAATGGCTGTTAACCCATCAACCTCATCGAAGCTTAACCTGACGCTGACCTCAGCAATCTTACCCTTACCCTTCCTAACCTCTATACTACTGCCCTTAATTACGGCTATACCAACAGAGTCATAACCCCTATACTCCAACCTCTCAAGGCACCTCCTGACCACCTTACCAATGGGTTCCCTAAAGTTGCCCTGTAGAGACGTAATGCCAATAATACCACACATGAGTAGGCACTTATCCCTAAAACAGGCTTTAGAGATTAATAAGTATTTCAGCGTTAGATAAGAATGCCGAGTCTAGTCTCCAGGGAAGATAATATCCTACACAGTATTGATGCGGTATCCATCGTGTACTTACCAATCTTAAATACATCATCAGCTAATGAGTAGGTGCCATCACTAAAGGATCCTCTTGGAAACCCACCAATCATTATCAATGGCACCCTGAAACTCATTAAGTAATTGATGAAATCACCCATGGTGATTTCCCTCCCCTTAACATCATCAAGGAGAATCTTACGATCAGGCCTCTCCGCATTAAACACATACTTAACATCACCACCTAATATCTTAAATAAGGGTTTACCCACAGGCGGCACCTTACCCTCCTTAAATAATTGGCTCATAAGGCCTATGAAATTGTTGTAATTACGAGGCGGCCTGACTTCGGGATCCACGTCAATTATGACATTACCTATCGTATGTATGTAAGTCTTGATGAATCCATTACGTACCAGTAAACTACTCTGAATCGTCAGTAACGCTTGGTGGATAATATCAGGCCTACCCCTCTTTTCAGCGTTACTTAATTTAATCATTGCACTATGATGTCTTGCTCTATCGAGAATCAAGTACCTTGGTTCTCTACGCATTCTCCTTGCATCCCTAATTATTACTGGGTCGCCCAATAGCTCCTTAGGTATCGTTTCGAGTGAGGACTCCATCAATAATATTACTAGGTGTTCCACGCAAGCTTTGTTTTGTTTGCTAATTTAAAAATTGATCAACATTTATTGCCTGGAGATTAAATATTGTGGTGCATTCATCGTACATACACTTTATTACGCCATGGAACTTCCTCGATATTGCCAGTATCCTGTAATTATCTGGCGTTGTGTTCGCTATCAATGTCTTAGCACCCCTACTCCTTAGGTCATTTATTGCGTAGGCTACAAGTCTCGTACCTATACCCTTACCCTGGTAGTTATCCCTAACGGCAATAGCCATTTCATAACATCCATCACTTAGATAAACAGCCTCTAGAACACCAACGAGTTTTCCATCGACGTAAGCTCCATACACGATATTACGTGAGTCTGAGAAGACGGACCTAACGTATTTCTCGAAATCCTTAAAGAATCCCCTAAACCTATAATAAATACTTTCACTGCTTAATGAGTTATATAGATCAATAACCTCCTTTTCATTATCGGGCCTAAGTATCTTAAATTCAGGCTTAATTAATGGTTTCGCGATGCTCATACTTGATCATGATTCATCATTGTGTATCCTTTTAAATTACTTTCTCTTCGAGTGTAAAATGCACCTAGTCAAACTACAATATATAAAGAAATAACGATAAACACACATGAGAGCTTATGCATTCAATAAAATAATAAATTAGAGAATGGAATGAAAAAGGATGGAATTAGGATTGAATTATTTACTTCCACCGCCACCAGCTCCCCCAGCGGTCTTACCTTTAGTTACGCCTACCGTTAGCCCCAGCCTACCAGTCGTCCTGGTCCTCTGGCCCCTAACCTTAAGCCCCAGGTTGTGCCTAATGCCCTTCCAGCTTCTTAACTTCTTCATTAAATCAACATCCTTCTTAGCCGCAAGCACCAGGTCAGCACCAATTAGGTGCATGTTCCTACCACTCTCTGGATCTTTTGGCCTATTCACAAACCACCCAGGCGCGAATTGGTATAGGTTCCTGACCGCCCAATCAAGCTTCCTGATTGTTTCATCATCAAGCTGTCCCAACCTAATTGTTGGATTCACGCCAATGTACCTGCATATGGCGTATGCGGTTGATATACCGATACCCCTTATCTTAGTTAATGCATAGGCTACTGGCTTAAAGCCGTCCAAATCCGTATCCCCAATCCTCACTATCTGCCTAATCTCCTGTGACATTCGAAGCCTAGTCCCTGAGCCGGTATTTAAATTTTAATTTCAAGGGATGATCTCGCCATCCCTATATATGGACTCCATGATCTCCCTATATGGGCCGATCTTGGTGTTCTTGGCTATGTACACGGAATCCTTTATATAAACGCCATCCCCAATCACGGCGCCATCCTCAATCCTAACCCATTTACCCACATACGTATTACTACCAATTATACTACCCGATATATAGGCGCCATCGCATAATGAGGATCTCTCGAACACAAGTGAGTTTATTATCCTAACCGTATTCCCAATCCTCGTATTGCTATGAATAATTACGTTAGGCCCAATCTCAGCGTTGCTACCTACCGTAACACCAGGGCCTAGGTAAATGGGCGGCTGGAGGGTGATGGATGATGGTAAATCAGTATTTATGCAACCATTATTATTTATGCACCTTTCCATTAGTACCTTGAAGTTTGCCTTTAGGTAATCCTCGGGCGTTCCTATATCGAACCAAAGCCCATTATGTATATAGCCATACACCTCACCAAGCCTGAGCAACTTGGGTATTACGTCCACGGCAAGCTTTACCTGACCTGGTGGATTCCTCGGTATTAACTTAATCACTTCCTTAGTGAATACGTAGAAGCCAGCGTTGATTAGGTTAGAACCGACGTATTGTTTAGGTTTCTCGATAAAATTAATTATCTTATTATTTTCGTCTAGTTGCGCAACGCCGTATCGAGAGACATCCTCAACTCTCGTGAGTGTTATTGTCGCGATGCCGCCAACCTTCTCATGAAAGTTGATTAATTCCTTAGAATCTATATTGCTGAATATGTCTCCATAGATCACGAGGAACGTATCCGTTAATTCATACATATCGTTTATTAGTGATATTGGTCCAGCATCACCCAGGGGTTTATCCTCCGTTACAAATACCAACTTATCCTTAAAGTCAACCCAAACCCTCTCCATGTGCTCCCTAATTAGGTCGCCCATGTACCTTATTGATATGAAGACCCTGTTCAACGGTATTTTGGTTATTGATTCCATTATCCAATCAATTATCTCCTTATCGAGTATCGGTAACAGCGGCTTTGGGCGGGAATAACTAAGGGGTCTTAACCTAGTCGCTAATCCACCGGCTAGGATTATTACATCGTAGTTACCCATATAATCACTTACAACATTAGATAATATTAATTTTACTAGATCGTGGTGTAGGTATCTACTCGTCAACAATGAGGTTTTACCTACTACACCGCTGTTAGGGGTTCGATATTTCGTGTTGAGGGCTAAGTATTAATAAGTAAGTAAGCCGCCTAGAGGTTGATGTTTTATGGTTAGTATACCCGATGAATGCCATTGGGAGCATGAGTGTATTGTAAATTCTGTAGCGTCAATACTCATTAATATGGTTAGGGGTTACGTACCTAAGGAGCTAATTGTTAATAGCGCCTTTAGAAATTCCGCAACATGTGGTGACACCTCCTGCTCGTTAAGTGTTAATGATTACTCGGTCATTAAGGATCTAGATTATGGTAGTATTAAGGATGGTGTAATTAAGGTTCTTAGGTTAATAGGGCTTAGCGAGGTTCCTTCATTGATTCAAGCAGTTATGGACCTAGATCTAGAGTCCGGTGTGAGGGCTATTGATGAGGGTGTAGAGATAAACGTCAAAGGTGAATTAGGTGCTAGAATAAACGAAGCCCTGGGCATCGCCCTATACTCAATTGCCGCTTACGAAGGCGCAATTACTAGGTTTAGTGCTGCTGCCGCGATATATGAGGGCTTAGGCAATGATAGTAGGGCGCGGTTTATGGAGGCTATGTCTAAGATAGCTAGGGCTGAGGATCTCAGGGTTAAGGCAATGAGACTACATGATGAGGGTAAGCATGATGATGAGAGGAGGGTAATTGAGGAGGCGTCGAAGCTGTATGCATCATCGGTCATAAACTTCAGGGAGGCTGTTGGTGTTGATGAGGCGAGGGCTAATGAGGTCT
>LOCH01000024.1 GCA_001516765.1 Vulcanisaeta sp. MG_3
CCTGGGAGCGTTGGCGCCCCTCGCCAGAAGTGCCATTGTGCAGAGCGTCGCTGAACACTCCCATCATCATTACAGCAAAGCATTTATAACGTATCGATAACATTACCCTTCGTAATATACACGATATTATTATCCGTAATATCGCTATCACTGCCTGCGGTGTTGATAAGCGTTGGATCCTTAGCCGCCGCCTACTTCGCGTCATCAGAGGTATGGTTATTCATGGTACTGGGCGTATTCTGGATACCCGCGACGGCCTACGGCTTCGTTAAACTAACGGAACTTGCATTGAGCAGGCGCGCCATGATTGGCTTATCAATAACGGCATTGCTTGGTGTTGTTTTAGCGATAGCCCTAGTAATCAACATACAACCTGCGTTGTCCATGTCAATAATGCCTCAGCAGATAGTTAGTACGGTTACGCCACCATTCCCAACACCTGACTGGCTTGACGCACTTCAGTGGTTGGCCTATAATACCCCACCAAATGCCACTGTACTTTCGTGGTGGGATTATGGTTATTGGACAGCAATAATTGGTAATAGGACGAGCCTCGCGGATAACTCCACAGTGAATAGTACGCAGATAGCCCTTATAGGGAGTTTCTTCATGTCTAACCCCTACAATTACACGGGCGTTTTAGATAAATTAAATGAGCTACACGACCCGCAGTACATATTGATATTCGAGCCATACTACGTCTATGGACCCATAAATGCCACAGGCACCGGCCCAATGTGCGTGCTTATTCCTGAGTACCCAGCCGGTGGCGATTTCGCGAAGAGCTACTGGATGGCTAGGATAGCTGGGTATTCAACCAATTACATAGCCAACACATTCATATCACCGGCGCAAATAGGTGGATCAACGATCTATGTACCCTACGCAAACAACACATTCTACGCAGCCTATAACGTAACACTGTACAGCCTAATGTTTAATTCCGAAGTGGTTAGTTCATCATACACGGTATGGGCAACCTGCCTAAGGAATGGTATACCTGCGTATTGGATATTCGAGGGAATACCAACAATTATGCCGGGGGCTGGTGGGGCATCCTTTAAGCTAGCCTACATTGGTTTACCTGGGTATGAGGGACCCGTGACTCCCTGGTACTACCTGGTTTACCCGCCACCATGGGCTCAGTTAGTTTATGTCTCCAGGCCCTATGGTTGGGTGATTATTTACAAGATTAATTACAGCTTGTTAAGAGCCCTGGCTGAAAACCAGACCCTACCTAGTTCCTGAGCCTTGACTTGAGTTTTGTTTGTGACTTACGAGTATTGCGTTAATAATGTCCTGGCTTAGCCTGATTTCGCCACTCATTATCTTCATTAATAATCTATACCTGCCATACTTATCGTCTGGAGAGAACTTCGGTGGGTGTGGGATTTCGAGTTCGCCGCCGCAGTATGGACACCTATCCTTCCTCATTGTGTATCTACCGCAATTTTTGCACCTCCTCAATATCGAATCCATTGATTACTCACCTATCCTCGTGAAGCTAGCCTCACCACCCCTCTTCTTAATCTCCGTGGTTATGAAATTAACAACGTCCTTCAACACCAATTCAAGCTTCTTGGGATCCTTACCAACAATATCTATCCTATACCTAGGTGGGCCTATTGTGTATATTCTAACGCCATCAACACCCTCCTTCCTAGCCAAATCCATAGCCTTCAATAAGACCTCCCTAACGTGCCTAACACCGTCTGGTTTAATGCTTATTATCCTAATAACGCCCGAAATTTCTGTTGACTCGACCTCAATCCTCTCCTTGGCAACTTCGTTGATCGCGTTTATGACATCATCACTAAGCCCCAGCTTCCTTAAGTCACCTGTTCCATGCTTAGCCGCATTCTCGAATATCGATAGGAAATCACCGTAGTAATCCTCGAGCTTCCAACCAAAATCCTGTAATGCCTTATCGAGGGGCATATTCAGTTTCTTAGCAACCAACTCGAGGAGCTTCACGCCCTTCAACGTCCTCTTCCACTTAGCTAACTTCTCCCTCTTCTCCTCCTCCCTAACCTTCCTAAGCGAGACGTCAATAAGCCTCCTACGCGCATCGACCCTAATAACCCTAAAAACGGTCTTCTGCCCCAATCTTAGGTAGTCCTTTATGTCGTGGAACCAGGATTGAACCACCTCATTGATTGGCGCATAGGCTTCTAAACCACCATATTCATCAAGGAGTACGTAGGCTCCATGCTCCAGGATCTTGTACACGGTGCCTATCACGAGGTCACCTATGTCCGGCAGCTCCTTCCTAGAAATTCTGACAGATAGGACGTTCTTCCTAATCTCATCCACCTTATCCTCCCTCTTGCTCATTGCCTATGGTGATTATGGACAGAATTTATACCTTTTTCGTCAATTAACCTCGACATCGTCTAATTAATCATAAAATCAATGCATGATACCCAGGACGCAGGCTGCACCTACCTAGTAACAAAACTATGTCCTCAAACGTTACTTACTAATTAGATAGATATTAAGAGGGCCTAGTCGTATGTCGCCACGATTGTGGCGCCAACGATCCTACCCTTACCTCCGGTGGGCTCTATCAATACGTTACCGCAGACTAGGCACCTAACAACCATGGCTGGTCTATCGAAAACCACCTGTTCATTACCACAGTTGTTACATCTAACCCTCAGGAACTTTGAGCGTGGTCTCGGTACAAGGACTGATCGCCAGTTTGTGGGCATTATTATCACCTCGTTTCAGCCAACTCAACCTTCTTCAACCTGCCCAGCGGCTTCATTATTACGTAACCGCACTGCCTGCACTGTAGCTTGACCACTATCTTCTTCGTGGTCTTAGAGAACCTCTTCTGCTTGGGCTTCCTGCTTGAGCCATAACCCTTGAGCTTCCTCAAATACCTCCTCTGCCCCTCAGCTAGGTTCCTCCTCTTCCCATGGCTATATATGGTGACCGTGTGATCCGTGTACGTATTACACCTCGGGCAATACACCCTAACAACCTTTGGGAACTTCACGACATACGTGAGGTAAAACCCCCTTTTATACTTTTACCTCAGCATATCTAACGAATAACATCAACAACACCTCTACGCATTAATTCCTCAGCATCAGTTCTAGGTAGCACCACTAAATCAAACTGCGAGAACGGGCCTAGTGACACCAGGCGAACGCTGTAGAGAGTTGGGAACCCCTTCTTAAAGGAGACTATTGATAACCCCTCAGCCTTGCTTTCACGTGCCTCGGCAACCCTTAACTCCAGGAGTGGTATTAGAAACCTTCTTTCCTCGATAAATAATAATTCCTGGGGAATATCCTTACCCACCTGGTAATACCTCATTATCTTCTCAATCCTCCTCCTAACAAGCGATGCCAATGCCTCCCTAACCATGTTTCTCATGGATTCGAGTAATTCCTTATCGAGTACATTACCACCTATGGATAACCTATTATTAATTTCTTGGATTAATTGGGCATATGACTCATATGGTGGTTTTTGAAGATCCTCGGTGCTCGTCTCCGTCCTCACTAAATCGAGTAGTCTCTTTAGTGTGTCGCTAATCAACGAGCTCACCCCAATTGGTCATTACTAGGTAGATACCTATGTATGTGGGCACCTTAATGACACTACCCTCATCACCAACCACATCCTCGCCCAAAACCCTCCTCACAGGTAACTTCTTAATTAACCTAAGCGTTAATGAACCCTTCCTGAACTGTATCGCCTTATCGATTACGTACTCAACACCCCTCTCCAAATCGCTTGGGGTTAGCTTAACCACTCGGAGGCCCGTCTTTCCATGCAGTGAATTCGGCATCCTAATGAGCCTATGTACATCCATAGTCACAACCTCATCAATATGCGTAGACAACCTCTCACTAATCACCGAATTGAACGAGCTTAATTTCCGAACTAGATACTTACTAACCCTACCTCTACCACTCCTACTGGTAATACTATCCAGAAGCCCTGCGTCAACCTCATGAATAACTGAGGCAAGCCTACCGCCGATGCCCCTCAACTTCATGTCTATAAGAACAACATTACCCCTAATTAGGTGCTCGATATCGAAGCCACGCAGAAGCAGGTAATCAACTATCTCCCTCCTCTCCTCGTCACTCAAGCCCCTAACCTCCGACGACTCAATATGAACATGAAAACCCCTATGCCCACTGAAGAAAATCTTTATTGATGAGTCGGAGAAACCAAAGTCCTCTATCAGGGAGTCGAGAAGCTTATTCACCTCCTCTGCGGCATCACTTAGGCATTCCAGAGTCATTAACTCAACACCTTGGCAGCTCTGGGTTGGTAAGTGATCACCGTCTATATCGAACACAAGGTCAGCGCCCAACCATCCCTTGGCGTCCATGTCCTGGTTTGTTGGGTCTTTGTATATGGCTGTTGAGTAGTATATGTGCGATGGCGTGTTACTAATGAGGAAGTGCTTTAGTTCCTCCTCGTTTTTGAAGCCCATGTGCCTAACCATGCCCTCCTTATCGAAGAATTGAAAACCAAACTCCCTACCCTGCAAGTCACTAACCTCAGACAAATCAATAGACCTATAGTAATTCCGGAACAATACCTTAACCAGGTCTATGAAGCCCACCATCTTATGAAACTCCCAGCACAAATACCGTAATAAAGGGTTTTATCACCATTTTCAAGTATTACCTTTATTGCCCAATTACTCAATCATTGGCGCTATGTAGTATGTCAACTTACCACCCATGGGTATCTCGAAGGTTAAGGCTATGGGCTTCTGCGTGGCAAACTCTATAGTTACGATATCACTAATCCTATAGGCCTTGGACACCGTATCAACTAGGTAATCAAGGCTGTACTTAGCCGTGGCTGGCTCCTTAAGGTCATACTCAAACATTACCTCACCCTCCTTCTCAAACTTAACCTCCACATCACCCTTATCACTACTCGCCGATATGTATAGACCATCATCCTTAGCGTCGAATTTGACCGCATCGGCAATAACGTCGGCATCCTTAAGGGCCTCGTTTAGTGAGTCGCTGGATACCTTGGCTAGTACCGTGTATACTACCTTGGGTGTTGGTAGTTCCTCGGCGCCAATGTCTATTAGGGGTAGTGTCATTGTTCTCGATGCCTTGCCCAAGAGCCTAACCTTTAACTTGCCCTCGCCAACCTCAATGCCGAGCTTATCGCCCTTCTTAATCCTCCTAAGTAGTTTCTTGAAGTCATCGAAATTAACGCCAATCCTAACCTCCTCATTGAGACTCTCTGGGAATTCCTCAAAGGCTTCCTTCGGTATTAATAGGTCTATCATGGCTGTTCTTGATGGGTCTAGGGCCCTTAGCTTCAAACCATCGCTTGCCAGTGTGAAGTTTGCCTCCTCAATTAATGCGGACACCGCATCCACTATTTGCGAGAACTCCCTTGCATCTGGGTATGTTATCTTTACCTCAGAGGACATCAATTACCAAGCCCGCAACTTAAATTTAAACCCTACATCCTCAACAAAAACCGTAATACCCAATCTCTCAATCAATTTTGATCACTCATACTCACGCCAAACATAACCACACCTAGTACATTTGTAAAACCTTGTTGGCGGCTCATCCGCAGCCCTCGTTTGCTGAACCCAGAAGTAAGCCTCCTCATTGCCGCACCTTGGGCAAACCTTTCTAACCTTCGGCAAGGCCTCCTCACCAGACTTGGTGAGTACTATCGGTTTATCATCCCTCCTATTCAATGTTGTTTTCTCCACAAGCTTGGCACCGCTGGCGTTTGCCTCCTCAACATAACCGCACTTCGGGCATTTCCAAATGGTCTTACCACCCTCCTTTACTAGAACCATCATGCTCCTACAACGGGGGCAGAACTTTATGGCCATTGCACAAAACCTCGAGGCAACCCATTTATTAAACCTTCTAAACATTGCATCGATTATGTAATATTTATTAACCCTAACAACCAGCGTTTCACGACCAGCCTTGGTTAGTGTTAAGGATGTACCTGCTGAGTTATTGATAAGGGAGTTGGCCAAGTACCTCAGGGAAAACGTGCCTCAGGTCAAGCCGCCAGACTGGGCATTATTCGTTAAGACTGGGCCAAATAAGGATAGGCCCCCAATGCAGGATGACTGGTGGTACGTTAGGGCCGCCGCAGTACTTAGGAAAGTATACTTAAATGGTCCCGTGGGTATTGAAAGACTTAGGATGGCGTTTAGCTATAGAGCCAAGATCGGTGTCAGCGTCAGGAGTGAGAGGACTAGGAAGGCTGGTGGCGCAATAATCAGGAACATACTTCACCAACTCGAGAGTGCGGGGCTCATAACAAAGACTAAGGGAGGTAGGGTCGTGACACCCCAGGGTAGGGCACTACTCGATAAGCTAGCCCTAAATATACTCAAGGAACTAGCCAAACAAAATCCAGAACTTAGCAAGTACGTAACCCCAAAACCTGCGGAGCAGGGCTAAGTGATTGGTTGGATTAGGTTAATAAAGGGTTTTAACTACTCTTTGGTAAGAATGTCTGTCGACGAGGGTTATGATGAGGAGCAATCAGGTGGTGATGAGGAGATTGAAGCCATTAGGCAGAGGAAAATGCAGGAGCTACAGAGGCAGATTGAAGAGGAGAGGAGGAGGCAGGAGCTCGCGGCCCAGAGAAGAGCCGTGCTTAGGGCAATACTAACGCCCGAAGCTAGGGAGAGGCTTGATAATTTACGGGTAGTTAGGCCGGAGCTTGTTGAGGCTCTTGAGCAACAATTGATAGCCCTGGCCCAGTCAGGTAAGGTAAGGGTGCCGATCACCGACGAGGATTTGAAGAGAATTCTGGAAACAATTTATAAACAGACCCATAGGGAGTTCAGGATAAGGTATAGGTGATGAGTATGGCGAGGAACAAACCCCTGGGCAAGAAAATTAGGCTGGCGGCGGCAGGTAGGTCAAATAGGGCACCACCAATCTGGGTAACGGCAAAGACCAACAGGAGGGTTTTGACAAACCCAGCCAGGAGGTTGTGGAGAAGGGTTAAATTAAAGCTATGATCAATATAATTAAAAAGACTTTATAAACTAACAAATAAGGGTAATGAGATGGTAATACCTAATGCTTAGTGACATTTTTAAGAATAGGTTTGTAATAACGGCATACATACTAGGCGTAATAACCATAGCACTGGCCATATACTTATTATTAGCACCATACTCATCAATTAATAATTATTACAACGGAACAGCCATAAACGCTACATTCACGATAAACCCATCAGACGTCGTATTAGTGATCCTCAAAACAAGCAATGAAAGCCTCAACGTGAACATAACAGTAACAAAGTGGATACCTGATACAAACATAACAGTAACTCTTTACTACGAGGAATACCTTAGCCCTTATCAAACAAGGAGCTTAAACTTTACAACAATAACCTCACTTAGTACGTCATCGATAGGTCAGGGGATAATTACGATAATTGGCATTCGAAGAACAAAACTTATTGATGTGCTGACTATTATACTCACAATATTATTTATACTCGTAATAGGCTTATTAATAATTGGTTTTGTGGATTCCATAATTAATATAAAGCCAAGGAAGTGAGAAAACTTAAAAACATTACATTAATGTTTAAACTATGCCTACGCAGGAAAAATCAAGGAACCGCGTATTAGTAGCTGTGGTAACCGCGTTAATAGCAGCACTACTAGTGCTTGGTTTTACGGTTAACGCCCAACAAACGATGCCATCTACGGTAAATCTATATGAGGTAACGCCAACGGAGGCTGTGCAGTATTTCACGTCAGGTAAAATAGATATATACCTAAACCCATTCGCATTACCACCCAATGTATTGTCCCAGTTATCCACCACACCCGGCATACAGATGGTTAGCCCATCAATAACCTCAGGCTATGACCTACTCTTTAACCCATACCCAAGTAACACGACATTTAATCCATTCGCTTACTGGCAGGTTAGGTTCCTCATGAACTACCTGGTAGATAGGAGCTCAATAATAACGCAGGTGTTCTCAGGTTACGCAACACCAATGTATAATTGGCCAGGACCCTTTGCATTGAATAGCCAGTTATTAGTACAACCAATGATTGTGCAAGCCAACATACACTACAACCCAACCTACGTTAACCAAACACTCTTCCAAATATTCCAGGCAATAAACACGACGCAGAACTTTGACGGCATGTATAACCCATGGGTCGGGAGGATACTGTACATAAACCATGAGTGGTACTACATACCAC
>LOCH01000025.1 GCA_001516765.1 Vulcanisaeta sp. MG_3
ACATAGGCTCGCTCTTAGGGTTAAGGCGTAATTTAACTACGGTTAAGAAAAGGAGGGTAAGTAAACCCAAGCCAAAGGTCGCAAAGAAACCTGAAATAAAGCCTGAACACCTCGATAACATAATTAATGAAACCATAGGGGCCCTCAAACTAGGCGCTACCACAAACAAGGTCTTTGGGATTTGGGGGGAGTATTACGACGGTTGGGCAGACGCAATACTTGGTATTTCGAGGAATTTCCTGAGTATCAGGGATAGTGCTGATCTCATGAAAAAGGAGGCCATGTTTCTATCTAGGCTTAGGGATTATGAGAAGACGGCGCTAAATCTAGGCTTTACCGTAAGGGAGGAGTCATCATTTAAGAAGGGTAAATCCAAGATTGCCGAGGATAGTCTCGTGGTTTATGTAAACCCTGAGGATGTAGCGCAGGATCTATTGACGAGCGCCCAGTTAGTGGGCGATTATGTTGATAGGTTTAACAATATTGTTGAGAGATTGGTTCATGATAAGGATCAAATATCTCAATATATGGTTGATTCGCCCGTGTTGGTAATTTACGTAGATGGAATTCCAAGGAAGTTTGTAATAATTCATAAAGAAACCTAGGATTGAATTATCATCATCATAGGTACTGAATCAATAAGTAATACCGTGACAGGCTTATTCTTCGTATCATCATCGAACGACTCCAGCCTATCTATCACAGCCTTTATTATGGCTGATTTCCTCTGTACGTAACCAGCAACATCATTTACGAAATCACTCCTTGTGTTCGTACCCGCCTTATAGACAATGCTTAGGGAGAAGGTTTCGGAACCATCACTAAGGAATTTTATCCTTTCAGAGATCTCGCTGGCCAGGGATACATTATTGTTCTCTATCCCAAATACCTCTTGCCAATTCTGTTTGAGCATGTACATGAACCTATACTCATTACTTAGCTCATTCTTTAGGAATTTTATTAAGTCATTTATCGATTTAAAGGTTTTAATTTCGACCATCATGATCCACCACCAAGCCTACTCTCGAGTTCCTTAAATGGGCTTGGGTACTCAATGCTGTCTAATTTAATCGCTGATTCTACATGTAATGAGTTGTTGTTAATCGTTAAAATTGCATTATCGATTGCGTTAATTAGGCCGGCAATTTCATCAGCCCTTAACCCAGTAATACTGCCCAACAAACTCTCTATTGCAACTTTTCCTTAAGGTTCGGTATTTGGAGTAATGGGCTTCTCGGCAAATCCTGCATTGAGTAACCAACGACTACATCTATTGTTGAGCCATCCATAAACACCACATAATCATCATCCACGCCAAGCTTTGCCATAATTTCCATAACCTGCTTTATCGCCATCAATGCATTAGTGTAGTAATTAATGGCCTCTTTCATTACATCCCTATAACCATTGGCTGTTACTGCGTAGATAATCTCGAGACCTCCAGCCTTGGTTGTGATTTGGGGATTACCCTTAGTTAGTGAGGCTGTTGATTTGCCTCTCAATTCCTTAAGTAACCTATTCATTAGGTCATTGTCTGGATTGTACGCGTGAATATCGTTAATAAGTTGAAGCGTGTCATTAATCTCATTACCAAGCTCTAGGACGACATCCCTTAGTCTGTTATTTGTTAGCACTATCAAGGCTCACCACTATCGCATTTATTATTGTATTTACTGTTATATATGCTTTTCAGCTCTTAATACACGATTGCCGGGTTCCTGTGGAAAAATGAGGAATTGAATTATTCGTTAGAAAGCATTATGACTATCGTGGTCGGAACATCGCTGAAGTACCTAACCATAGCCCTGAGGTCATACCCCTTAAGTTTACCCAACCTACTCTCAAGTGTCTCGTAAATCGCGTACTCAAGCTTAAGGAAGAGCAATGCCTTAGAAAATAATTCTTGGTAAGCCCTCCTTGATGGTGACTTATACAGAATTATTGGGAAGGAGTTCGGTATATCAATAACAACCCTCTCACTATTCTCTGGTAAATTATCTGCGCTATTTACCTTATCGTACACCTCAAGTAGATTTTCAACATAACCAATAAGTCTCCTCTTATTCTCTAAAACCCTCCTATATAGCTCATCAATGCTTATGTTTACATCCACACTGGAGCTCATGGTGTGAACACCAATCGCGTCTTCTTATTCGTGTAATCAATAATAACTATTACTGATGAATTACCCTTAACGCCATTTAAATAATTCCTAACCTTATCAATCTCACCAATCACGTAATCAATCCTCTCACTTACAGAGCCTAGCTTATTTAGTCAGCCAGGTTGAGTGGGGGGACATGTGGATATTTATGGTGTGCGGTATCGCTTGAATCGTTATCACGCGATGCCTTGGTTGAAAGCCTAACTTTGCCAATTTACCCTCAATATTCGCGTTGCCCTTTAATTTATTCATCAATTCGCCATAATTATTCCTTAACTCAATTAATTGTTCCCTAATGATGCCTAATTGATCAATGGCATCCTCTATCGATTTGAATAGAATCACTAACATTCAGATCCTCATTAAATTGGGTTATATTTATTCTTTACTTGCGAAATTACTGTTAAGATTACGATCTAAATCTAATTAATAAGTGAATACGCATTAGAAATATTAGGTGAGGAGTTGTAGATCTTCGTTAAATTACTCCCCCTCTCTAATTAATCTCAGGGTTTCCTCAACTGCTTTGTTCAAATCCTTAATATCGTTGCGTATCTCCATGATCGTACTAATTAAGGCCGCATTATCTAGACATCTTAATAGTAAATCAGCCCAACTCCTTGAGCCATACATAGCCTTAAGCCTCTTGAGTACCTCATATTGTTGCTCATCGACTTCAATCACAATCCTCCTCTTACCATTTTTAACCATGGGTTTATAAACGAAAAAGCCATTTTATAAGCTAAACCTCACCTGTTTCCACCCTTCTTTTGTGATTTGGTAACGCTAACCATGAACTCAGGTATTTCGGTATACTTTACATAATATTGAATTAGTATCTTAACTATCTCCCTGAGCAAAAGCATCAATGTTGACTTCCTGATATTAAGGACTCTCGCAGCCTCTCTCCATGGTCTGGCCTGTAAGACCTTGCATATTAATGCTGCTTCGTAGGGTGGTGGTAATCGTATATCATCAACACCCAGCCTTAGGTAGTACGTTTTGACCAACTCTGTTATTGCATCGGCTGTGTTCTCATAAGTCATCGGGCCCCAGGCATAGGCAATTAAACGCCTAACCTGGGCCTCGGTTAACCTGGCGCTATACTCACCATCCAGTGCCTCACCCCAGTCGGTCAACAGCATACTGGTAACGTCAGGCTCTAGGTCGTGGAACGGACCTTGTAGTGAATTGAGGAGCCTAAGCCTAAACTCCTTGTTTGCATAAACCACCACATCCCTTGACTTCTCATTTATCGGTTTAACAAGTAGTACACTGTATTCACCACTTATTGGGTTTCTCTCGGGGCTTATGTGGACTGGCATGTAGCCATTCTTAATCCAGAAATTGAGTAGTTTGGCATTGACGCCGAAGCCAACCCCAACCCAATCAAGACCCTTCTCCCTAGCCTCCTCCTCAATATGCCTAAGCATCTCAGTACCGAGACCCCTATCCTGAAGCTCCGGGTGCGTTGCAATCCTTATTATCCTCCAACCCCTCAACTTCGCGAATTCCGAGAGCCCCCAATACTTAATTAACCTATCAGGGATTATGTTACCAGGCAACTTGAGGCCCCTAACGACCAAGTCAATAAGCTCATCACTTATACCACCTTCCTCAGCCAGCTCCACAGAAACAACTACCTTGCCATTACCAAGGGCCAAGGCCCTCACGAAGTGGTGTGGTGCATCCATCATCATACCCAAGTCATCCGGTTCATTCCTATAATGGGCTTGGACGTATATACCGAAGAATTGCCTAAGCCTTTCCTCATTGCCCAGGAAGAAATCCTCGAGGTCTGGGACTATGTATTTCAAGTCGCGCTTGTTGACGAGTTCGTAATCCTCCTCCACCAACTTAGCCGGTTCTGCATCGAGGAGTAAGGTGTCGAATAACCACTCCTCAACCGGGTCATTGGGCGCATACCTAATTGGTTCCTTAAGCTCGTACTCAATGACCTTAGTGCTCTTGTCCTCGTGTAGGTACTTAAGGAATCTAAGGCTGAAACCCTACCTGCGCCTTCGTAGCCGTGTATTGTGGATGCGTAGACAACCCTGCTAAACCTCTCGTGAATTCCATAGAGCACTGGTAGTGGTATCATGGCAGCCTCATCAACCACAACCACATCCCTACCCTCCTCACTGAGCATGTCATAGGGCCTAATGTAATCGACAAATATTGAAACACCAACCCTAACCGAAACAACATCATTGCCCCAACGCTCAACATCAACATCATAATTTAGCACCTTAAGCCCCCTAATGAGGAACTCCATTAATGTCGACACGTTGCTTGGGTTCATCGCCGTAACCGCAAACCTAGCCCTACCCTTAATCCTCCTCAACCTATGGGCCAAGGCAGCCAGGGCTAGGCCTATGATTGCCGACTTACCTCTACCCCTATCGGCTATAAGCACAACATTAAGTCTCCTACCCCTCGGTGGTCTATCCATTAAAGCCTCCATAGCCTTTAAGGCCTCAACCTGGTCCTGCGTCTTAGCTAGCTCGTATATGGGTCTCGGGAACCTGGTCTTGTCAGGTATTGTTATCGGCCTTGGCTTCCAAGTCTCCGAATTACCAAGCTTTGGCTCTTTGGCTATATCGTCCCTATCAACGTCTATAATCAATGCCTTATCCATGCCAATTACCTTATTCCAAAACCTAACCTTCAGGAAGTGCCTAACATGTTCTGGACCGTATTGTGGAACGAGGAGGGTCTGTTGAAACTTTGTAAGTCTCTTCACCCACTCCTCAAGTGGTGGTATCATGAGTATGTACACACCACCACCCCTAACAATACCACCCAACCTACCAACATCGTTTGGCTTCAAATCATTCATTAAATCGAGCACGGCAAAATCGACGGTGACGCCGAGCAACTCATCCGTGTCCTTATACGGCCTATAATCGATACTTATGGGCGTATTACCAATCAACTCCTTAAACTTACCCATCCTCCTCTGGGCATCTGAGTACTCGGGCTGGTACATGTACAACCCATGGGCGTCTTTAACGAGCGATGAGAATGCGCTTAAGGCATCTGCTGCGTACTTGGCTAATTTCTCATCATTTGTGCCTACTAGTACTATTAATGACCTGTGGTTTGAGGATAACCCCTCCCTAACCAACCCACTCAGCAGGTCAACCCAGCCCATACCACAGTTCGTTAGAGGTTTAGTGGCAGGGCTTATAAACATGTGTGTATTTGAAATGGTGGTGATTAGGCGCGTTGGTCCTGAGCAATGATGAGGGATGGGCGGGAAAGGATGAACACCAACCGACCCATCAGTGAATTATCATAAATGCAATAAAGCTTATATGTAAATTACATTCGACAACGCCGTATGTGGAAGAAAGTAACCATACTTGTTAAGGTCTTTGAAAGGAGGAACTCCGTGATAACCTGGGTCGACAACAAACCAATACTCATAGTCAAGCATGGTGATGAGTACTACGGAATGCTCGCCATCTGCGCACACATGGGTTGTGCCCTACTTACGGACGTAAATGGTTACGTCGCAACCTGCCCAGCACATGGTGCTAAGTATGACGTAAGGACAGGCGAGATGATAGAGAAACCACAGGTAAGGCCTGAGGTTAAGTGCGAATATGCCGATGTTAAGGCTCCATTGCCAACATACAAGGTTAGGGTTACACAGGACGGCTTCCTAGAGGTTGATGTTTAAGTTAAGTGAATGAATTTCAAATTAGCGATACCCATTATTATTAATAAATTTATCGGGAAAGAACATGCCGCTCTTCGTATTCATGACACTGTTTGGATCCAGGACATTCTTATTAGTTTCACGATCTTCACGGCATCACCAAGCTCCTTGCCTACCCATTTCGATCTTAGCATACCAATACCGTGGTGATGACTTATTGATCCGCCATTAACTAGGACCGCATTCATGGCTGCATCCCAGAGCTTCCAATACGTTTCTATGATTGGTTTAAATAATACTGTGAAGTATATGCACGCACCATTTAGGTATAGGTGGGATATGTGGGCCATAATGGCAACAACTCCCTCAACCCTCATTAAAGCATCCCTAAACCCGGCATATATTTGCGGTAGCCTAGACCAAGTGCCTGCAACCTCTATCGTATCGAACCAAAGCCCCAATTTCTTAACCCTATCAATTTCCTCCTCAACATTAAACCTACTACTTAACCAATTCTCGAAGTAATCCTCGCCGGTCATATTCACCACCATAATCCTCAATAACTCTCCTAGCCTCATTCCACATTACACCAATAACGTTGTCGTAATAGCCCTCAAAACTAATAATTAATGTTTGGCTTGTCAATACCAAACCTTATGCTTGATTCATACTCATCATAAAGCCTCGCCACGGCAGGTACTAATCTCCTAGTCATCAATTCCCTAAGCACCTTAATACCATCATTGAGTGCGTTAAAGGTGAATGAACCATACCTTGTGGATTTCGGTAATGGAACAATCCTCAGAACAGCCTTTGTAATAATACCAAGCATACCCTCGGAACCAACGAATAAGTACTTAAGTGATGGCCCTGTTGATGCCCGCGGAACAGTGTTTCTCCTAAGCCAAATCACCTCGCCCGTGGGTAGCACCACCTCCAGATTTAATATGGCATCCTCAACATTGCCATATAAAGTACTGTACTGGCCTGAGCTCATTGTTGCTATTAATCCGCCTATTGTTGCGTAATTGAATGACTGAGGAATATGCCTAAGGCTAAAACCCATACTATTGAGTTCCGCCTCGACATCCCTTAACTTGGCACCTGCCTCAACGGTTATTGTCAAGTCATAAGTATCAATATTTAGTACCTTATTTAATCGCGTAATGTCGATTATTATTGAGCCACTGCCCATCGAGGCTCCAGTAACGCTTGAACCACCGCCATAAACAACAATCGGTATTCCCCCGCCATACTCATTCATTATCCTTAGTGTTAATGATATATCGTTAACACTACCTGGAACCACAACGGCTAAGGGCTTGGGTATTTTCTCATGAAGAACCTGCTCCCTCATCATCAACAACGGCCAAAAATCCCTTGCGTACCTGCTTAAGTTCTCATCATCAGTGAGTACCTTATTGGGACCTAGCGCATTGATTAGTTTATTGATTATGTCCTGCATCTCATCCCCTCAACAATCCTCCTAACCACCGATCTACTTAATGACAATTTCTCCTCGTTTGGTTCAGCCACAGTCTCCACCTTAACATGCACACCATCAATTAAGTCCCTAAGGTTTAACTCGCCAGTAAACACCTTAAGCAATGCGGCAACACCTCTAGCGGTAGCTTCAACATCGAACTGCCTCTCAACCCTAACACCCAGTGCTGTGGCGAGTAATTTAAGAAAGAGGTTGCTCCTAGAGAGCCCGCCATCGACCCTAACAAACCCAACATTAGCAATGCCCCTTATTTTATCGAATATTAAGGCGACTAATTGAACAATACCCTCAACCACAGCCCTCACAAAAACCTCCCTATTGGTATCCAGGGTGAGACCATCGATGAAGCCCCTAGCGCAGGGTCTTTGAGGAACATTAACACCTGCCAATGCTGGAATTACCACTAAATCCCCGATTCTAATCCCCATTAACCTATCCAGCTCCTGTGGTGTGCTTAAAAGACCCAGCTTTATTAACCAATCAATGACGGAGCCGGTGGCAGGTAAGAAGCCCTCAACACCATAGAATAGGCTGTTGCCAATCTTGAGCACGAGTAGTGGTAATAAACCATCACCAGCAAGCCTAAACTTATCAATTGCAACATCGACGAAAGAACCTGTTCCATTAGTTACCTTCCCACAACCAGAGGTTAGGCAACCCTCACCTATCATAGCCGCCTGTTGATCGGCAATTAGGACGCCTACCCTGACACCATCTATTTCGCCATACTCATAAACATTGTCAGTAACCTCAGGACCCACCTCCCTGGGTATCTTCAAAACATCATAAACAACCCCTATCCTCTCCAACCTACCTGGATGCCAAAGCCCTGTCAGCGCCTCATTGGTGGCGTCATTTATGTACTTACCACTGACTAGGTAG
>LOCH01000026.1 GCA_001516765.1 Vulcanisaeta sp. MG_3
GCAAGGTTCTTATATAGGTTTGGTTTCCAGGGCTTGTTTATTGTACACATAGTTGTAGCGGCTATCTATGCCATAATTAACTTAGTACGATTACCACAGGTCCTGCTTAATTATTACCAAGTTTCGGGAATTATTTGGTTAATTTGGTTAATGCTCTTTGGGTATGGCATGAGAAGGGCTACGAGGGATCTTTATAGGTTAACTAATATTGTGAGTTTTGATATTGCGGAGGATGAGTGGAAGTGGACTGTTTATTTGCCTATAATAGGATGGTTAGCCTATTTATTTGCAGCATATAATACATATAAAGGTTTTAAGGAGATGTTGTATTCCTTGAGTAAGTATAGTTTTATCTATGATAAGTTTACATATAGTCCTTAAGCCCTAACTTCTTAAGGTGCTTATTTATTACGGAAGCCTGTTTATCGAGTTGCTTTGCCTCCTTAACAATATCCCTCTCCTTAATCTCCATGTTCCTTAAGTCGAGCAAGCACCTACCGTCAGATGCCATCACGTGCGCATCACAAACCGCGTATTGACACTTGTAACCAATGCATGCACCGCCAAACAACGTGCATTGGGTAACGACCTTATTGCCCTGCCTAACTATCTTTAGAGCCTTCTTTGCGCATCTGAGGTATTGGAAGTTGCACCAGGTACCGTCGCAGTACTTAACCTTTACCTGAACATTAGCCCTGGACACGTGAATCCCCTAACTCCTAAATAACCTAGTACACCCATCATATATAAGTTTTTCCATTGCATTAGTTAATTATTTCAACCTACCCAGAACCTCCCTAGCAAGTTTTGCATAGCCTAGGGATTCGAGGAAATCGATGACCTCACCAATCTTAGGCGATGACCTAGCACCTCTCCTGGTTACCTTGAGCGATGCGGCTGCGTTTGCAAAGACCAACTTATCTATTGGGTCTAGGTCCAGTATAGTGGCTGTGACGTAAGCCGCCGCGAATGTGTCACCGGCGCCCGTGGTATCCACGGGAGATACCCTAAAGGCATCAGAGTACTTAACCTCGCCGTCCCTAAAGAGTAATGCGCCGCGTGCTCCCAACGTAACAACCAACTCCTTAACCCTAACCCTACTCACTATATTCTCAGCAGCCCTAACGAAATTCTCTGAATGACCTAGCTCCCTAGCCTCGAAACTGTTCATAAACCATATATCAACACCATCAACAACATCCTTAACAATATCAAGGCCCTTCCGTGCAAGCGGTGTTCCACCATCAACAGAGACCATTAAACCCATCGACTTAGCAATACGCTTAGCAACCTCAATAATCTCGGTTCTACCGAGTGCTATATGCACGTGCGATACCTGATCGATGACATCCTTGGTAACGTCATCAGGCGTAAGCCCTAGGTTGGCACCAGTATATCTAATCATTCTCTTTGACCCATCGAGACCAACAATCACTATTACGGTACCCGTTCTCTCATGACTTACACGTTTAATGAACCGTGTATCGACACCCTCGGACTCCATCTCCCTAATGAGCATTTCGCCGAATTGATCATTACCAACAGACCCAAGGAACCTAGAACCAAGCCCAAGCCTCGCTATGGCCACTGAGAAGTTGGCGGCAGAGCCACCACCGCCCATGTATGTTTCATAGGCGTCGATAGACTCATCAGGCCTTGGTATACCGTCCGTCTTTATGTAAATGTCGAGGTTTAAGTTGCCTATTGATAGTACTACGGCTCTATTATTCACGCGTAGCTTTATTAATCGGGTTTATTAATTTTTGACTGTGGGTAGTCCTGGCATTGACGTAAAGAAATTACTTGAGTTGAGGGATAGGCTTGAGGGTAGGATTAAGGAGCTCCAGGATGAGCTTAACCTCCTCAATGAGATTAAGGAAGTCCTTGATGGTGTAATTAGGTCACAATCAATAGTGCCAGCCACGGAGTTGGTGGCTAAGCCGCAGGACTTGGGCAGGCTTGTTGAGACTAGAGAAATTAGGTCTAGGGTTGGTAATGAGTTGTTGGGTACCGTCGAGATTTACGAGGGCGGCGTCAGTATAAAACCTGTGAAACCGTTTAACAAGGATAATTCAGCATTTAGAAGGTTCTTTAGGGATAAAATACTCGAGGGATTTAAACAGGAGGATGATAAGTTGGTCAAGGATGGGCAGTTGAGGAGGGAGGAGGCCTTTAGTTACGAGATCAGGCTAGATGGTGATAATGTCGTTGGTATAGTGATTAGGAATTATAGGTCTGATGAGAGGCTTAGGGAGATAATTAGGGCTATTAGGTGGACGCTTGAACGCGTTTTGAAGGAGGAGGCGGAATAAGTTCATCATGGATTAGCTGACTCCTCAATCTTAACCTTCTTCTGCTCCTTATACATTTCAAGTATCTCACCAACCGTTGTTGCCTGTTCAGGCGATTTATCAGTCCTATAACGACCTGTGAATCTCGGGAATCTTATGGCCAAGCCCACATCAGGCCTTATGGAACCCATGCAGCAGGTGTGCAGTGGGCTGAGTGTTATCTCTGCACCGATTATCTCAAGTACAACGGCAGGTACAAACCACACGTCAGGCTCCATCTTCGAAACAACCCTGGGATGCCTATGCGGTATCCTGTACTGATCAAGCAACTGCCTTAACTTAACCAGGTCCTCGTCTGTAAAGCCGCTACCGACCTTACTGACTGTATAGAATTGGTCAGTCTTTGGATCGTAGGCTGCTATTAGGAGTGCGCCGTAGGTTCCAGCCCTCTTCCCACGCCCCCAGAATGCACCAACAACCACCAGGTCTAGGGTGTCTGTTAACTCGCTTCTGTAATCACGCTTATACTTTATCCACAACCAACCCCTGGCACCCATCTCGTATATCGAGTCAGCCTTTATGGACTTGCACATGACTCCCTCGCAACCATCACTTATGGCCTCATGGAAGAACTTATCCAGCTCCTCGGCATTATTAATCACTCTCCATGTGGCTAGATGAACATAATCACTAGGCTTGAGTATCTCGAGGAGTTTCCTCTTCCTATCGATGAGAGGTAGGTTCGTTAGGTCCTGGCCATCTACGTACATTAAATCAAATAGGAATATGTTGACTGGGTACTCCTTCATGGCCTCCTTAACATCATGCTTCCTCTTCCTATGCATCAATTCCTGGAACGGTCTAAACTCCCCAGTGTCTGGATCAATTGCTACTATTTCACCCTCTATTATGTACTCCCTAGCATCTATTGCCTCCTTAACATACTCAGCCACATCAGGGTATGCGTAGGTTATGTTCTCAAGCCTCCTACTGAATATCTTAACCTCACCATCCCTTGTCTTATGTATCTGGGCTCTCTCACCATCGTATTTATACTCAACCATAGCGATGCCACCCAACTTAGCCAATATCTCGGCCGCCGTACTCAACCTCTCAGCTAGCATTGGTTGTATCGGTACACCGGGCGTAACGTGTATCTTATCCAACGCCGCCTGACCGCCCTGGGCGATTAGCTTGGCTATGTAACCAAGGTCTGGGTATATGTGGTAAGCCCTCTCCAGTCCATCCCTAGAAACCTTGTAGGCATCGGATAAGGCATCGAGTATTGTCATGTCGGCAACCCCAAGCCTCAACCTACCAACAACAAACCTAGCGATGTACTTAGCCTCCTCAGGCTTTGCCTGGGAGAATAGGTAGGTCAATAACTTAACCTTCGTGTCCTGGGCACCCTCACCGCTTGCCTTGGCTATGGACATGAGAGTATCGTAAACCTTACCCATCGTTAATTCCTCACCACCCCCACCGCCGAGGAACTCAAGTATTGATTTACCACCGCCCTGTTGCGTCTTCGTACTCATAATCCTCCTAGCCGTCTCACCAACATCACCAAGCCTCTTGTATAAGTCCTCAACCTGCTTTACAGGGGCGCCTGAGGCGTTTGATAATGCCTTAAACGTTAATTTCTCAGCAACCCCAAGCTCCACACCTTCCCAGTCAGGCCTTAATTGGCCGAGTATGAAGTAGATGACTTTATCAATAACGTTTGGTGGCGTCTTCTTCAATAGGGAGGATAATAACCTGGACATCACGGTCCTCTGGGTTGTTGCCTCAATACTCTCCAGTACTTTAACAACCTCCATGAACTTAATGTCAGCACTACTCATACTCACTCAATACCTATTAGCCCCTAGTTAATAAATTCCTTTATGCACATAATACATGGGTACTACCCATAATTACAGTTATAGGCTACATTAAAACTTAATAATGCAACCACTATGGGGCTTCTAATGTCAATAAACCCGGACTCCATACTGAATGATGTACTGGATATCGTTAGAGCACATAATAGGTGGCGCCGTCTCGAAACAATAAACCTAATCGCGAGCGAGAACGTGATGTCCCCCCTAGCCGAGTACCTCTATATAAACGATATGGAGGGTAGGTATGCGGAGGGTACGTTGGGTAGTAGGTATTATCAAGGCGTTAAGTTCATCGACAAGCTTGAGGGCGTAGTTACGGAATTAATGAAATCCTTGTTCAATTCAAAGTATGCAGACGTTAGGCCAATATCCGGTACCATAGCCAACATGGCTGTGTACGCTGCATTAACACAACCAGGTGACACGATATTTTCAATACCCATAGGTGCTGGCTCGCACATAAGCCATAGGGTCACGGGAGCCCCTGGTATCTTGAAGTTGAAGGTGGTCAACCTACCGTGGGATAATGAGGAGTTTAATGTGGATGTTGACGCAAGTATTAAATTAATTAAGGAAAATAAACCGAAAATAGTAATACTAGGTGGTTCGGTATATCTATTTCCGCATCCCATTAAGGAGCTCCTTGATGCGGTGCATGAGGTTGGTGGTTATTTAATGCATGATTCAGCCCACGTACTGGGTCTCATAGCAGGTAGGGCATTCCCAAACCCACTTGATTTAGGTGCTGATTTAATGACATCATCAACGCACAAGACCTTCCCAGGACCTCAGGGCGGTGTTGTGTTTACGAATAATGAGGAATTATTCAAACAGGTACAGAAAGCGGTCTTTCCCGGCTTAACATCCAACTACCATCACCATAGGTATGCTGCCACGGCAATAACCGCTATAGAGATGATGAAGTTCGGCGAAGCCTATGCAAAGCAGGTAGTCAGCAATGCCAAGGCACTAGCGGAGGAGTTGCACGCACTCGGCTTCAGCGTTGTAGCCGAGAAGAAGGGATTCACGAAGACCCACCAGGTTCTTGTCGACGTATCAAAGTTGGGTGGCGGTGCTAAGGCTGCTGTGAGGCTTGAGGAGGCTAACATAATAGTTAGCAAGAGTGCACTGCCCTGGGACAAGGCGTTTAGGGAGGAGGTTGGTGGTTTAAGGCTTGGTGTTCAGGAGATGACTAGGTTTGGCATGGGTAAGGATGAGATGAAGGCTATTGCGGAGTTCATGTTCAGGGTTTTAGTTAAGGGTGAGGATGCGGCTAACGTGAGGAGGGAGGTTATGGAATTTAGGAGGGAATTCACCACGGTTAGGTATGGATTAACCCCAGAGGATCTCGGTATAGGGCAGTCAATAAAGATGATAATGTAAAATTATAATTCACTGACCCTGAACCTGGGTAGTTTCTTTAGGGGGTGTGATTGTCACAAGGGGCTTTTCTCGACCTATCACAAATAAATAATCAATTATTGTCCTTACCTCCTTACCATCCTCAGTGACTATAACCGCAGTGCCCATTCTCCTAATGTGCGTTTGTATAATCTCTGTTATCTTCCCATAATAACCAACGTTTCTCCCATCAACCACAAGCCCCAGGGCACCCACCTCAAGCCTTACTGAGTCCAAAACCCTATTTTCCTCAAGATCCACCAAGACCGAGTCTAATGTCGAGTACTTACTGCCTTCCTCATAGGGTAATTGTATGTTCCTACCATCATGCAGATTAAGTTGTATCTGGCCTCCCTTAACCATGGTCTTATTCTCAATCCTACAAAGCTTATACCTAGCCTCCTCCTTACCAATGGGTATTGGCCAAAGGAACTTCGTTGGATGCGGCACCATCCTGTAAACCTCGCCCGTCGGCACAATCTCGATAACGTCCATTAAACCCACCGGGAACTTGTAATTCCTCCTAACAACACCATCAACCTTAATCAAGCCCTTACCAATCACGTACCTAGCCTCCCTAAGCGTCTTAGCGTACCTCAACACATCCCTAACCAATATCGCCAAGGGTAGTGATGAACCTAGGGGATGAGGCCCAGGGCTGGGTCTAACGGCCCAGGTAGCCTCCTTCGTAGATATTGGCCACCACTCAGGTGCTTGATAACGCCTAAGGTGTCTTCTCGGCATTGATCATCACCGTGGCTACCCCTTATTAAAGGCTTTTCTCATTTTCTACTCCCTGCCCACTACTCCGTTGCTCGTTACCACCCTGACCAACAACAATAACCTCAGGCTTACGAACAGCCCTGGCCTCCTTAGCCTCCTCAAGCCTCTTGAGGTACTCCTCGCGTTGTTTCCTAGCCCTCTCAATAGCCTCAAGCCTCCTCTTATCGCTCGTGTCCAGCTCAACAATCATTACCTTAGATGGGTGTATTGGGTAGTAAACGGTTTCACCGCTCGGTTTCTTTGAGGTGGCTCCCTCAACGTATATCCTCATCCTCCTTAAATCAACCTCAGTAACCTTACCCCTAACACCCTTGAAATCACCCCTCAGTATGAGAACCGTGTCACCCTTTCTAACAGGCAGTCTCTTAATACCATACTGCCTCTGCAAATCCTCACTAAGCCTAGCCGTCAACAGCCTATGCCTAGCATGGAGTGGCGCATTATACAGCGCCTTCCTCTGCTTCCTAGGCTGCCTAGACCTTGTTAATGTAACCATGCAAGAAACCCATGACACTAATTCACTTAAAAAGTTTAGCTGTTATGGGGTCTTCATTGGCTGTGAATATTTGTGGATAGGTGTAGTTATGCGGTCTCGATACAATGGGTTTTAATTTTGTGGTTTTAAAGCTTGGGTGGTGCTCGATGAGGGGGTTTATCCGCCGGTCTTCTAGGCGGATTCCTGAGGGTACGTATCATAAGGCACTGAGGGCTGGGGCTGAGGTCGTGGAGGGTAATCCGAATGATTTGTTGTGGGACTTAATGCTCTACAGACACGCTATGCAGAGGGTTGTTGATGCATTGTGGGACTTAGACGAAATACCGAGCAGGTCTCAAGTTCATCAGTTGTTCTACCAAGTGCTTAGGAACTATGGCTTTAGGGCACATGTTGCTAGGAACATCTATGACTACGCATTGGCATTGGTTAAAGCGACTAAGAAAAACAATGGGGGCAACCCCATCCTCAGAAAACTTTCAGCTAGGTTAGATTACCAAGACGCTAAGGTTGAGCTGGATAAGGGCGTTGTTAGAGTTATCTTAAGGAGCCAATGGTACACCTTGAGGCTCAGGCACAGGAGGGATTATGTTGAGAGGTTCAGAGGGCTTAGATGGAAAGAAGTTCACATTAAATATGAGAATGGCAAGTTATTCGTGAGTATAATATTTGAATTCAAGTATGAACCTTTCATGCCCAGGGGAATTATCGCTCTAGACGTTAATCTAAAGATGATTGTAGCTTATGACGGCTATGAGGTTAGGAGACGCAAGACTAGGTTCACTGATGCGCTTAGTAAGAAGAAACGTGCCGAGGAGTTGCAGAAGAAGTACCCAAGGAGGTGGAGGTACAGCAAGAGAATTCTTAACAGGGTTAAGGAACTCCACAGAAAAGCTAGGAACATCGTTACCGATTGGAGTTGGAAATTCGCTAAACAGCTCGTCATGAAGGCTTTAAAGCATAGGTACGCAATAGCCCTAGAAGACCTCAATGGACTCAAGGAGAGGGCGAGCAACGTAAATGATATCGTTGCTTGGGAGTTCACAATGTTCGCATACAGGAAATTACAGCACGCAATAATCGCAAAAGCAATTGAGTACGGTGTGCCAGTGATAATTATGAATCCCAAGAACACATCAAGAACATGCCCAATATGTGGCCATAAGCTAACCTACATACACAGACTCGCCACTTGTGAGAAGTGCGGATTCATAGCCGACAGAGACACAGTGGGAGCAATGAACATATGGTTGAGGGTACTACAGGCGTATGCGGGGACACGTGGGTTATCCCTAAGCGCTCCCCCAATGAAGGATGAAAACCGACGGAGGGGGAGAAAACAAATGAAGGAATGAAGATTCAACAGACCTGAACCCTATATCGAGGCTAGGTAGATTCCCAAGAACATGACTGCGGAACCCACAAGCTCTGGCGGTGTTGGTTTAATCCCGAGTATTAGGTAGTTGAGGGCCATGGTTAAGGCTGGCACGGTGAATATGTACG
>LOCH01000027.1 GCA_001516765.1 Vulcanisaeta sp. MG_3
ATCCTGGAGGTTATGGGTAGGGTTGCTAGGTGGGCTTATATTAGGTTTAGGGTTTTTGGTGAGGATCCGTTGACGGCTTTATCCAATGTTTCGTCAGCCCTCGAGAGTAGGATGCTTAGGGAGTTCATTAGTGGTTACATAACCACGGTTAGGACGGGTGGTGATGTTGTTCATTACATAAATACTAGGCTTCATGACATTGTTAGTAACGCCATCGAGCGTATGAATAGGGCTGCCGAGTTCCTGGGAATGCTCATGGAGAGTTACATAGGTTCCGCCGCAATATTATTGATTGGGCTTGACGTGCTTTACCTAGCCCAGGCAGTGACTCCCTTTGGTAATAGGTATGCGGCGTTTATGCAGGCTATCAATTCGAACTACCTATTTGGTTTATTTATCGTCCCAGCAATATCCATCGCCTTCATATACCTCGGTGAGGTTTCAACCTTTAGGTCGCCATACACTGATTATAGGCCGTATAAATGGGCTGGTGCGTCCCTTGGTGCTGCTGCCGTTCTTGGTTTTCTTGAGTATGACCTGTTGTTTCATAGGGATTTGAGTAATAGGATCTATATTCACGGTATACCGATACCCCTCGATTACACCATCGTCTTTGGGTTAACCCTAGCCCTCTCCTTCGTACCCACGGCTATCTACTCCATGAAGATTGTTAGGGAGAGGTGGGAGATTGATAAAGAGTATGCCGAGTTCCTGAGGGACGTGACTGAGTTGAGGAAGAGTGGGTTCACGCCTGAGAAGACTTTCGAGACGCTTAGGTATACGAGGAGGTATGGTGCCTTTGATCAATTGCTTGATAGGATGGTTAAGCAGATTAGGTATGGTGTACCAATTAGGGAGGTGCTCTCTTCAATAATGCCGAAACTACACAGCTATTACTCCAGGGTCTTCACGTTCCTACTCACAGAAACAATAGACCTGGGCGGCGCCTCACCACAGGTTTTGGATATGCTCGCCAACTTCGCATCATCGATTGTTAGTGTTCAGGAGAATATGAGGTCTAGGCTTAGACCGTTGAGGTATGTGCCCTACATAGGTGCCGTTATATTGATCGTGACTCTCGTCGTCTTGATATTCTCGGTAGTCGCCATAGTGACTAGGATCGGCCCCGGCGGTATTGCCTCAGTCCATCATCAAGTCCATTGGTTAATTTGCTCGCTACGTCCTTCTCGTTCACGATAACAATCGACTCCTTCATTATGGGGTTGATAGCCGGTAAGTTGGGTGAAGGTGAGCTATCCCTTGGGTTTAGGCATGCTGTTGTTCTCACACTGATGGTTGTGATTGTTTACGCAATGTCGCCATTCCTCGCCAACGCCTTGTTTGGCTCCATGTCTGGGCTATCCACGAATGTGCCGTATTAGGGTGGTGCTGTCTCCATTAAATAGTCTATGTACTTAAAAATCGCGTCTAGTGCCGGTGATTCATAAAATGATAGCTTCAGGCTCTCTATCTCGAGGGCTTGCCTAACTATTGGGAATAACTCGTCGTATGGTATGACGTGGGGTTCGACACCAACCATATCCTTCACTAACCTAGTCCATGGAAGATTACTCAGTGCATCCATTGGGTATTTGATGTTTAGCATGTTTAGTATCGGCCTCAATAATTTATTGCTGACCTTCATTTCCCGCATTAGGTTGGCGACGTTGCCAACAGCCCTTAGGCTACTGTGGTCTGGTATTGAGACTAGAATAACGTTATCGCTGGCTTCCAGCAATGTAGTTAATGTATCATAGGATAGACCGAGGGCAGGTGAGTCCATAATTACATACAGTGGGGATACGGCACTTACGGCATTTATTAATCCCCTGAGTAAATATCTATCAATTCTTACCTGACTTGGGTATTGGCCTAGGGATGCTGTGAATACTAACTTAAATGTTTCGTCACCAACCTGCCATGTCTTAACGTAGAGTGTCGATAGTGGATCCGGTATCCTACCCATGAGATAATCAGTCAGTGTGTACGGTAGTCTCGTCTCAACATCGCCAAGTAGCAGCATTGTTGCTGTGCCGCTATCTATGCCGAGGTCTAGGAGTACCACTGGGTATTGTGCCTTGTTCCTTAGTTCATAGGCGAGTACCACGGCTATGTTTATTGCTATTGTTGTTTTGCCCGTGCCACCCTTCGTCCCACTCGTTATTAATATAGTCCTCACGAAACCACCAACCCTACCTATTACGTACTTAAATCATTTAAATAAGAATTACTGTGAATAATGACGGTCAACCTCTCCTTGGTTTCCTAAGGGGTCTTTTCTTTATATCCTCGGGACCTGGTTTATTGCTCTCCATCTCGAGTTTGATTATTAAGTTCTCAATGTCCCTATTGATCATTAGAATCCCTAGGATGTTCAGGAGAAAGCCTATTATGAAGAGTGATGATGATAACAACACGTTATCGATGATTGCCAATACAATAAACCCAATTACCATAAATACGAGGCCAATTATGGCTATTAATATGCTCGTCCTCATACAAATTAGCTAACCAACCTGGGTATTTATACTTAGTGATGGCGAACAATCAATTCCGCACCAGGCATTATTTACCATCAAGATCCTCGTTACAAAACGTAACCTAAAGGAATGCGTCCAATCCACCACCGGTTAACCGCCTAATTGTTGACCAACTACGGCGAACTATTGGTGGTAAGTCACCATGCTCCCTAACCCAATTCCTTAGGAAGCCTATTGTCCTGGGATCACTGGGATAACCACTGCCGAAGTCACCATACTCCCTATGTAACTCCTCAATTATTGAGTCCCTGGTCACCTTGGCAATTATGCTTGCCGCTGAAACTATTGGAATCAACTTATCCGCCTTATTCATTGAGATAACCTCAACACTGCCAACAGACCTCCTGATCAAATCTCCATACCTTTTCGCATTCGGGTCTGGTGAGTCAATGTAGACCCTGACTAGGTTTACAATCCTTAACGCCCTACCTATTAGTTTGACCGCAACCTCGGCCTCAAGCTTATTTAGTGCGTTTAAATAAACATACCTATCGATTGTTTCGGGCTCTATGACCTCATAATCTATGTATGTTAGGATTGACCTAAGCACATTCAATAACCTAGACCTACCCTGTGGGCTTAATTCCTTAGAATCCCTAACACCGATATTCTTTAGTTTGTCCATGTCGTCTATCACGGCTATTGCCATGACCATGGGTCCAATCACGGGTCCACGACCAGCCTCATCGATGCCTCCTACGAATACCCTCATCGATTACCTGCTTAATAAGCGCCTTAAATTCCTCACACTCAATGTGGACCCCACCATATATGGCAATTTCGTAGTAATTAATTAACTTGTTAACAAGCCCCTCATTAACATGGAGATGATTTATTAGGTAATCCCCAACATCCCTATGCGTCAATGATGGATTACTGAGTCCCAGTTTACGAATGAGTCTTATGAACGAATCATTGATGCACACCCTGCCCTCACTACGTCCAGTACCAATGAGGGGCAGGATTATGGATAAGGTTATTAATGAAAACGACGTTATTAACGAAATCATAACAACCAGGTACCTTAGTGATACATTGTTAACCACAACCTTACTTTTTGCGGTCAATGAATTAACCGAGCCACCCATACCTGTTGCCGTCGTATTAGCAGTGGTCTGAGATGAGGATGTTCGTAACGGCATTATCGGTACTCGACCTTCGCGGTACGTATGGCCACCCACAATGATGTTCTCGAATCCGCCATACTCGGTATTGTTGTATGTGACCGCCGTGGTTACGTTGCCTTTACTTATGGTTGTGTTTAATAATGTTAATGAGTATATGCTTATTGTACCGTTTGCATAGAGTACGCCATCAATTAGGAAATAACCATTACCCAGTACGCCAATTCCTGCGAATATGTAGTATTGTTGATTAACGGGCTTGTTTGGTGAAATTATGATTATCACACCATGGCTTGTGGATGTACCATTAATGATGGATATGCTGATAATGGGCCAATTAATTACTTCATAAAAGCCCATGTAGTTCGTGGCCGCAGTAGCATCTGCAATCATTGTTAGGACTAGGATAAGTAGGGTTAGTATCAGTGTAAATGGTTTATTAACTCCCATTTCCATAACTACTTAATGAACTTACTAATAATGCTTTTGCTATTGAATATTTTAATTGGCGAACCACAAACGAGCCCATCAACAATAGTAATGAATGCGTCACTAACCTATGTCGGTAGTGCCTATTCTCTGGTCGTTTATGGGGTGTCTTATGCCAATTCATCGGGTTATATTATCGTTCCCCAGGGGGTTTATGAGGGTAGGTTCGCGGGGCTCCTTAGATTGGGTAATTTCGTCTATGTTGGGGTTTACCAGGGCTTAATTACGAAGTCAAACTTCATAGGCTCCTTCACGCCAATCATTAGTTATGAAGCCGTCGGCGTACCTACGGAGCTTCTGTTGGGCAATTACACGTAATTTTATGGCTGTTGTTCAATCAAGGATACCTGTGGTGTTTAGATACCTAGTATTTAATGAGTATGGTAATGGTACCATGATAAATACGCTGCCATTAATTACAGTCAATGAATCAACGAGTTTGACAATACCCCTTAGTGGTGGTTATGATTGCAGTAGCTATGTTGTGAATGCCACGTTTTTCACACCGACTCAGATAGTGCCAATACCTGTGGTGATCAATCAGGAACCACCAATAACATACTTCACGAGTAACGTGACCATAGTAAAAACATCACCAGCCACTGAATTAATGCTGCTTGAACCTGGCGATATAGTCATTGCAGAGACACCCATAACATCGGCAAGCTACATCATGTATGTGTGCCGTAAACTAGACGAGGCGTTTGAGGGTTATAACCTCATGTATGCAATGGTATATTTGGGGCCCATCAATATTAATGTAACAGAAAGCTCTATTGCGCATTTACCTGGTGCCATTAATAACAATGAATTACGCGCAATTAATGAAGTCTTTCAGAAATTAGTGGGTGGTGGGTATAGGCTTGTTAATTATTCTGCAGGGCCTGAAAATCTATTACGAAGTGGTAAAGGTTCGATCATGGATTTTGTCACGGTCGCAATGTATGTATTGAGGGTTTATGGCATACCTGCCAGGGCTGCTTTTGGTTTTTACGGTGTGTACTACAATGGTCAATACATCTTCAGCTCATCAACTGGTTTACTATGGGATGAAGCCTATACTAATGGTGGGTGGGTTATGTTCCTGCCAACACCATCTTATGGTAGTTCCATGCTGGGCTTCGGATACGGCAATGTGTTATATTCAGTAATTGTTGGCTTAATCCTCGTTCTACCCTGGGTTATTGGTTATTTAATATTTGTGATCATTAGCCATGTAAGGATGAGATGAGTTTAAAAACGCCTAGGTCTTGGCATTACTAGGGAAGTATTAATGGATTTAGATTATGTAAAAAATGCTGTTGATTCTGTCGTTAGGGAGGTTTCCAAGGCAGTAATTGGGTATGACCTCGAGGTTAGGTTGTTGTTTGGTTGTTTGTTGGTTGGTGGTCATGTTCTTGTTGAGGGTTTTCCCGGCCTTGCTAAGACTAGCCTTGCCAAGGCCTTTGCTAGGACTCTTGGTCTCTCCTTCTCCAGGGTTCAGTTTACGCCTGATTTGTTGCCGAGTGATATTACTGGTTCGTTAATCTTTAATCCAAGGGTTGGTGATTTTGAGGTTAGGCTTGGCCCAATCTTTGCGAATATCGTACTTGCCGATGAGATTAATAGGGCTCCTCCAAAGGTTCAGTCAGCACTCCTAGAGGCGATGCAGGAGGGGCAAGTAACAATAGCCGGCAAACCACACGAACTACCAAAACCATTCATGGTAATAGCAACACAAAACCCAATAGAACTAGAGGGAACATACCCACTACCAGAAGCACAACTAGACAGATTCACAATAAGAATACTAATGAACTACCCTAGTTATGACGATGAGGTCTTGATTGTTAAGGATACCAGGCTTGGCAGGGTTGATCTTGTGAATAAGGTTGTTGATTCCCAGGATATCCTTGATGCCATGAAACTGGTTGATAAGGTTAGGATGGATGAATCCATTGCCAGGTACATAGTATCCATAGTTAGGGCTACGAGGAGTCATCCTAAGGTAAGGCTTGGTGCAAGCCCAAGGGCTGCGCAGATGCTTGGTAAATTAGCCAGGGCATGGGCTTTACTTGATGGTAGGGACTACGTAATTCCCGACGATGTAAAGCAATTAGCCCCATACGTACTAAACCATAGGATCATTGTCACCAATGATGATCCATTGAGAGTCATAAATGAAATCCTTGAGAAAACACCAACACCCATGATGGCAAAGGCCCTAGGCATGGGTTATTCCAATGAATAATGGTTTAAGTAGAGGTAATAGGGCTCTCGTTATTTACGCATTAATAGCAACTATCATTTATGTAGGGGTTTATGCGAATAATTACACACTCACCCTAACCGGTGTCTCCCTGTTTCTAATATTCACCTCGTACTTACTAACATGGGATCTGCTAATCAATGTAGTTTTCAGTTCCCTGAAACTTCACAGTGAGGTGGTTACGGTAGGCAATCATGTAATACTACGCATCAATGCGTATTCATCATTAGCTTTGAGAATTCCCATGGAGATGGACTTAATATGCTCACCGCATTTAAAGTGCGGTGCCGTTAATGACATCGTTATAAATGGGGCGTTGGTCAATATTGATATTGAGGCAAGGTGGTCAGGTATTGCGAAGATACTAGGTGCTATAATAAGGGTTTCAGAGCCCATGGGCGTTGTTGTAAGGTCGGCCTTCGTGAAACTTGGGTATGACATTGCGATAGAGCCAATGGGGCAAACCACCAGGTTGCTGCCGGGCCGAAGATTCGCTAGGGATTTAAGCGGTGTATCGCTTCATCAAACTAAATATGGGGATTTCCTGGGCCTTAAGAATTACGATTTCCTAGAGCCCGCGAGTAGTATTCATTGGATGACTAGCGCTAGGGTTGGTGAATTAATAAGTACAGCTAGGTCTGAGGCAGGTAGCACACCGAGCTTGGTGATTATGGAGTATACACCGCGCATGTTGAAGCCTGTTGATGACTATAGGCCTATTGATAGGGCATTAATGATTCTAAGGCATTTAAAGGGTGATTTTGCGTTGCTCCTAGTTGGCAATGGATTGGTTAGATTCGTTAAGCCCTCGCAATTCACGTCGTTAGTCAATTTAGAATTAAGGTTAAGAGTGTTCGTGATGCGCATGGAGAGCAAGGAGAGCATTATTAGGAGGGCTAGGGATGTTATTGGAAGGTTTGCTGATGAATTGGATGATTACGACTTAATGACGTGGCTGTACCCAATCAGCATCGATAAAGGTCTATCTAAGTATGATATTGAAACTTTAACTAAATATTTACGTAAAGATTCACTTCTAATAATAACTAGGGAATCATTTAATGAGTTATTAAGAAGCAATGTTGATTTAAGTAGGGTTCATGTGGTGATTATCGATGAGGGTTCAGGCGAGACCTAGGCTATCGTTGATTGTATACCTCACGATGCTCCTAGCAGTGGACATTTACGTACACAATGTTGAACCTGCCATTTTGAGTACGTTAGCATTCATCCTCATTCCCCTGTCGTATGCGGTGGTTATCATGAGACCTCAATATTCATGGCAATTATTTTTTATTAATATTGCATTGATGGTATTAGAATTACTATTCTCCTCCAAACCCATACCTAATCCGCTCATTGTGTCATTGATGGTTATATTTTCAATTATGGTTTATTTATCTCTAAATGGTATAATTAACATACGTATACTTATCCTATCTTTAGCCATGCTTATAGTTTCGGTAATACTCACGTATACTCTATTCGAGGCATTAAGAAGGTTTTTGACGGTTTACATGACTATTCTAAATATTAATACCGATTATTTCGCGCTTGCGCTAGCATCTTCAGTGTCCGCATTAATTCTATTTCTAATAGACATACTGCTGAGCAAGCTACTGAGTAGATTAATTCATCATTAAGAAAAATGATTTTTAAACTAAGTATCATGATATCAGCCTGGTTAATAATGAACAAACCTGGTGGTGATGCCCTAATGGATCTTAGGCCCCCCATAACTGTCGTAGTCGGGCATGTTGATGTAGGCAAGACACTCCTACTGGATAAGATAAGGGGCACATTCGTGGCTTATAGAGAACCCGGCATGATTACACAGCACATAGGCCTATCCTTCATACCCTGGGGCGCCGTGGAGAGGCTGGCCGAGCCCCTACTCGTTAAGTTCAGGCTTAAGGGTAAGGTCTGGATAAAGGGCTTCCTAATGGTTGACACACCAGGCCATGCGGCATTCTCAAACCTAAGGCGTAGGGGTGGTTCTGTGGCTGATTTGGCAATACTCGTTATAGACATAACCAAGGGCTTTGAGGAACAAACATACGAGAGCCTTACCCTAATTAGGTCAAGGAATATACCCTTCGTCGTGGCAGCAAATAAGTTAGATAGAATATATGGTTGGGAGCCTCATGAAAACGCCCCATTCCTCGAGTCATATGAGAAGCAGGGAGAGGATGTCCAGGGTAGG
>LOCH01000028.1 GCA_001516765.1 Vulcanisaeta sp. MG_3
ACTGAGGGTACGACACTGGTCATTCTTATGTTTCCCTCATTCTCCACGAGCAATACGGCGCCTGTGTCGGCTGCTATGGCGTTGGCGCCCGTGATGCCGATATTCGCCTTTAGGAACTTATCCCTTAGGAATTCCCTGGCCCTTTGGGCTATGGCGACTGGGTCTGGTGGGACGTCAATGCCCAGTCTCTCCTTCATTACCTGTGCAATCCTCTCCTTGGTCATGTGTAGGGCTGGTGCAAGTATGTGACTTGGCTCCTCATTAGCGACTTGAATCAGGAACTCACCAAGGTCTGTTTCCCAAACCTCGTTACCTAAGCCCTGGAGGTAAGGCCTCAACCCTGTTTCTGTGGCTACGTTGTTCTTGCTCATGACTATGATTTTGCCGCTCCCGACTATTTTACCCACGATTTCCCTAGCCTCCTCGGGCTTCTCTGCAAGGTAGAACCTACCTCCAATTCTCTCCACGGATTTCTTGGTTAGATCTATGTAGTAGTCGAAATTCCTTATGACTTCTTCCTTGGCCTTCCTGAGTTCCTTAGCGAGGTCAGTTAGGTACGGGTGTCTCTTGAGTATTTCGTAGACAGCGGGTATGTTTGATGACTTAGCCCTCTCTATGGCTATGTTCCAATTTGGCGGTGGTGAAACCTCCATCAACCTCACTAAACCTAATCCTATTATTTAAATATAGAACCTAACGCTTACCATACTTGACCATACCTTCTATGCCAAAGCCTCATAACATCATCCTCAATAAAACCGGAGATCTCACCAATAGTCTTGCCATCCTTCGTGAGTTCTACAGCCGGCTCTCCCTCCACGACCTCGCCAATTATCGAGTAATTAATACCTGCCCTCTCAAGTCTCTCCTGAGCCGTCGCTATCGCCTCCCTAGGTATTACTGCAATGAGCATGCCGGAGCTTAGGGATTTGAGCGGGTCTAAACCCAGTGTGTTGAATACGGTCCTTGTCTCGGGCAGTATTGGCACATTATCGACATTGACCCTCAACCTAACCCCGCTTGCCTCAGCAACCTCCAGGAGCCCCTGTAATAAACCGCCCTCTGTTGGGTCGTGCATCGCATCGGCTAGGTCCGCTATCTCAAGTGCCTCCTTAACAACACTGACGTACTTAATGAAACCCTTAGCCCTATCAATAATCTCCCTCGGCACGCCCCTGCTGATTAATAAATCCCCGAAGTCGCTTGCGAGTATTGCCGTACCCTCCATTGCTACGTACTTCGTAACAAGCACCAAATCTCCAACCCTCGCCCCTGACGTGGTTACGTAGCGTTCACCAACACCAACCGCTGTCGTTGATGCAATGATCCTATCAATTCCAGGCGCATACTCGGTATGCCCACCGATTAGTGAGGCTCTTAGCTCAATAAGTGCCCTATTCGCATCACTCATTATTTGCCTAACACCATCCTCATCAATATTACTTGGCAGTAATAAGGTGAGTAGGAACCATCTGGGCTTTATGCCTCTGACGGCTATGTCGTTAGCAACTATGTTTATTGCCAACCACCCGATGTTCTCTATGGCGCCTGTTATTGGGTCCGTGTGCATGGCTAGGTATTTATCACCAACCCTTACTATGGCTGCATCCTCGCCAACTCTGGGGCCAATGATGATATCAGCATCCTTAACACCAAGGTTCGCGAATACCACCCTCCTTAATAGGTCATTACTTAACTTAACCATAGATTGGCACCCAGTGCTCAGGGTTGAGCATTTATTTAATGTATTTTTAAGTAACCATCAATTATGACGAGTATGGCTTAAAAATGAGGGCATTGGTATGTCTTGGTTTTAATCATGGTGTCTGCACGTGATGTTTATGAGAGGGCGTTGGAGGCGTTGAGGGTAATAAGGGATGCGCAATCAAGGGGTTTAATACATAGAACTCCCTTATTGAGGTCTGAAACCTTGAGCGTCATTTCCAACGCCAATGTATGGCTTAAGCTCGAATCTTTACAGAAGACTGGGTCCTTCAAGGTGAGGGGTGCGTATTTCGCTATAAATAATGCTGTTCGTGATATGAAGGTCAACCACGTGGTCACGGCATCCGCAGGGAACCACGCACAGGGCGTTGCCTATTCGGCTAGCCTGCTTGGTATTAAGGCTACTGTTGTGATGCCACAGTACACGCCGTGGATAAAGATAGCGAGGACAAGAAGGTATGGGGCTGATGTGGTGCTTCATGGCGAGTCTTACACGGAGGCTGAGGAGTACGCCACGGGGCTCGCTAAGGAGCTAGGTGCCTATTATGTCCATGCATACAATGATCTTGATGTGATCGCAGGGCAAGGGACGATTGGTTTGGAGGTGCTCGAGGACCTTAAGGATATTGATTATGTGGTCGTGCCTGTGGGCGGTGGTGGATTAATATCGGGGATCGCCTCGGTTATAAAGACCGTCAGCCCCAGAACCAAGGTAATAGGTGTACAAAGCGAGGGCGCACCTGGTGCTTACCTGAGCCTTAAGAGCGGGCGCATAATTACTGCGGAGAGGGTTGATACGATTGCGGATGGCATTGCTGTTAAGAGGATTGGTGATTTAACGTTTAAATTAATGAGCGAGTTGCTTGATGATATAGTTCTCGTGAATGACCTGGAGATCGCGAAGGCCATACTCATGATCGCAGAGAGTGTTAAAGTCATAGCCGAAGGCGCCGGTGCCGCTGCAGTTGCTGCATTAATTAGCGGTAAGGTTAGGGTGAGTGGTAATGTTGTGGCTATCGTCAGTGGTGGTAATATAGATATGAACCTGCTATTCAGGGTCATTAGTAAAGCCCTCGCTATTGAAGGTAGGATTATCAAGATAAGCGGATTATTACCAGATAGACCTGGTATGTTGGGTAGGGTAACGACAGTACTTGGCGAGTTGGGTGTGAATATACTGGATGTCCTTCACGAGAGGTACGACCCAACAATAACACCTGGTTATGCCGAGGTATCATTCATAGTGGAGTTACCACCTGAGGAGGGAGCTTTAGATAAGGTCATGAGGAAACTTGGGGAGTTGGGGTTCAACTTTAGGGTTGAGAAACCATAATACTTTTAAGGAGGTCCTCGTTTAAAACGTTCGTGACAAAGGCGGTAATATTCACTGAAAAAGCCCCGAAACCAATAGGGCCGTACTCACAGGCTGTTAGGGTTGGTGATATGGTTTTTGTAAGCGGGCAGATACCCATTGACCCAGCAACAGGCAAGCTTGTTGAGGGTGGTATTAGGGAACAGACACGTAGGGCACTTGAGAACATAAAAGCCATTCTAGAAAGTGCGGGTTTGTCGTTAAGTAACGTGACCTGGGTTTTCGTGGCTTTGAAGGACCTTAGTAAATTCTCGGAGTTCAATGAGGTGTACTCGGAGTACTTCAGGGAGTCCCCTCCGGCTAGGATTACCGTTGAGGTTAGTAATTTGCCGGGTGGTGCATTGATTGAGATATCCGTAATCGCGGTTAAGGGATGATTCGCCCATGAATTCATAAAAAAGAGGTTTATATTGCATAGTTGCTTATTCTAACTGTATCGTGGTTAGCCATGCTTAGATTCGGCAGGAGCTACATCACAGTGTCCGAGATAGCACAACAATTCTTCTGCGAGTATAAGCTTCACATGGCAATCATTGAGGGTAAGGTCGAAACACCATCGATGGAGGTCGGCATCGTAATTCATGATGAGGTGTTTAAGGGCAAGAGTGTTGATGCAACGGAATTCCTAAATATCGTTAGGAACAACCCTGTGGTGATAGCCACATTACCACTGGTGGTGGGTATTGGCGATGTGGTGATCGTGGGCATACCCGATGCCGTACTCTTCATAAATGGCATTGCAAAGGCGGTTATTGAGTTGAAGACTAGTAATAAGTGGTTGGACAGGGTTTTCGAGAACGAGAACGTACAGGCACAATTGTACGCATACCTAATTAATAAGCTGGGCCTCGGTAGAGATCCCCTTATCGTAATAATAAAGTCCAAGAGGGATCCTGGTGTTGTGCCGAGTTTACGGAAGAGCATCTACTCGGCGGTTGTTGATTATGTGAACAGTGCCGTTGAGTTACCTGCCAAGGTTAGGTTTAGGGATTTCACAATGTACATTGATGGTTTTGATAGGTCAATAGAGGCACGATTAAGGTGGGCTCTCGATTACTGGCTAATGCGGAGAGATGCGCAGGCAATGCCGTCGCCAGGTAAATGCTCGGTATGTGAGTATAGGGGTAATTGTCCCTTTAAGGCGTTGGAGTAATTACTCCTCGGTCACCTCATTGTACCTCTGCACCCGTTTTAGGTTCATCCTCCTCAGCACAGCCATGACTTGGTCTATGTACTTATTAACCGCATCCTCATTGAGACCCCTATCTCTGATCACGGTTTCCATCACCTTGGCATAGTTCTTATACTCCTCATTAAGTTTCTTCCAGGGAATGCCCTTGAGGGATTCCATTAGCTCCTTATTTATTGGCAGTAGTCCCTTGATCATCAGGAATGTTATTATTGGGTAGCCAATGTACCCCCTATGGACTGTGCCATTGTCGGTACTATCCACCTCACGCCTAGATACATCCAGGTATACCCTGTATGTCCTGGTCCCATCCGATGATCTTACGATGGCCTCTTTATCGTTCAAAACCTCGATCCTACCATCAGAAATGGCGCCAAGGGCCTCCAATACCTTAATCCTGGGAGGAAGCCTGAGGAAGGCGCTCACAAGTGCTCTGATAAATTCCGCTTAATAAGTCATTTTGGCTCCCTGGTTAAATTATTTAGGCACTTGTATGCGATGTTCCCGTGTCTGCGGGATTTAAGGAGACAAGGACTGTTGATCAGGTGCTTAATGAGGCTATTAAGTATGTAAGGCATAGGCCTGGAGTTATTGAGGTGCCCATAAGCGAGGCCCTTTATAGGTATTTGGCTGAGGATGTCGTGGCTAGGTTTGATGTTCCTGGTTTCAATAGGTCTGCCGTGGATGGCTATGCCGTGAGGAGCATAGACACGTTCGGCGCATCGCCAACAAACCCAATAACGCTGAGGATTATAGGATTCATGGCTGTTGGTGATGAACCAGGCAAGTTCGCCTTAAACCCGGGTGAGGCTGTTGAAATAAGCACGGGAGCCGCATTACCAATAAATGCCGATGCTGTCGTCATGTATGAGGACACACGGAGGTCTGGCGATTATGTTGAGGTTCTTAGGCCCGTACCACCAATGGGTAATGTGTCTAGGAGGGGTGAGGATGTGAGGGCTGGTGAGGTGATGTTTAGGAGGGGCATGAGGCTATTGCCGTGGGATTTGGGCGTCCTCGCGTCAATGGGTGTGTATAGGGTGAGGGTTTACTCATTGAGGGTAGCCATAATAAGCACGGGCAACGAACTGGTTGAAGTTACGGATGTCCCGCAGGAGGGTCCACCACCTGGTAGGGTGATTAATAGCTCGAGATTTGTAATAGAGGGTTTGGTTAAATCGCTCGGCTTCGACCCGGTTTACCTGGGTATTGTTGGTGATGATATTGATAGAATCGCAAAGACAGTGGAGGATGCAATTAAGGGTTATGACGCGGTGATAACCACGGGAGGCATATCTGTGGGTAGGGTTGATTACACGATTAAGGCGGTCATGAAGTTAAACCCCGAGTACGTAAACCACGGCCTCTCCATAAGGCCAGGTAGACCGAACAGTATCGCGGTCGTTAATGGAAAGCCTGTATTCATGCTAAGTGGATTCCCGGTGGCTGCGGCTACGGGCTTTGACGTGCTAGTTAGGCCCATATTACTTCACATGGTTGGTGGTGAGGATGAGCCCAGGCCTGTGGTTAAGGGTGTACTCACTAGGAGGGTTTCCACACCTGTTAATACTAGGTCGTTTGTGAGGGTTAGGGTTTACCTTGGTAAGGATGGTGGGGTGTATGTGGAGCCGTTGGCGTTAACTGGCAGTGGTATTTTAAGTACGTTGGTTCGTGGTAACGGTATACTAGTCGTTCCCGAGAATAGGGAGGGTTTTGATGAAGGTGATGAGGTGGAGGTAACCTTGACCAGGCCCATTTACCGTGAAAATGCATAATCAAGTACCCGGTGCATCACTAAGGTTATTTACATTATTTTATCAAAAATTAACCTTAGGGCGCTAGAAGTGGATTAGGTACCTAACTATTCCTTTATAACCTTTCAGTCTTAAAATATCAACCTCAACATAACTCACGTATTTGAATGTGACGATTTTTAGGAAGTTCTTAATACCATTAACGTGAATATAAATTGCATATGCAACATTACCCCTACCCTCGGTTTGCGTCCCATCAATATCATTACTGAGTAAATCGGGAAGCTCAAGTTCGTGATATCTCCACGCTTCCTCATCAAGCCTTGCTGCGTAGAGTTTCTCTATGGTCTTTCTACCAAGCTTTAACTCATTGATTTTATTCATGAGGACCTTCTCATCGACATTCAATGATAATGCCAGGTATGTCAACTCCTCATTGACAAAGAACCTGTGCGGAGGTACCTTGAATGAGTTGACCTCAACACCATCAACAACCTCCTTAACCTTAACCGATGAACGCAGGTATTCAGGTATTGATGATGACATTTTGCAAAGGGTGCAAGGTAATAATGGTTTTAAAAGCTATCTGCCCAATCCAACCGTAATCTTCCCCAACGAGCAAAGCAATTAATCAATATAGTCCTGCGCATTATCGATTCTGGGGTTTAAATCCATGTTAAATGCCATACCAAATCTCCTCTTTGTTGGAACCTTCAACTTACTCACCGCAGCAATCGCGTACTCGAGGAACTGGCTTTCGCTAAAGTTTGCATATTCATGGGCGAGCCAGAGTAGTTTATTATAGTGTATTGGGTCCCTGTACATACTCATTAGCATACCTAGGTAATCACCTATGTCGGTTTTGTCGTAAAATAGCTTTGGGGGTACGCTGTGGTTAAACATGGGCCAGTCATAGTATGGAATCTCCAATGCCATTGGTGCATCATCGCTATGGAATTTCACGTACGTCATTAGTATCCTCGGGAAGTTTGTGAGCACATTCCTAATCTTGCTAAGTTCGTCCTCGATGCTTATTTCGCCGTAATCATCGACAACCCTCAACCCGGCACTATCCTCAACCCTATCCCTAATGAACCTTAGTAAATTATCGATTTGTGTTAATGATTTATAGTTGAGGTATGCGTCCATGGCACCAATTAGGAGTTTCCTGGTTAAACCCCTCCTAATTCCCTGCATCTTGGCCAACTCCTCGAGTAATGTGACGTCGGATATTGATTGGCTTAATAATACCCTTATGCCCATCCTTATCAAGTCCCTATGCGCGCCATTGTATCCCTTGGCCAGTGATATTAGTTTATTCCTGTAATTCCTAATCCACACGATGCTGTACCAATCAATTCCCCTATTTAATATATCCAGGAGCCCCTTATCCACATTAACGAAGGGTGCATCATCGAGTATTAACCCCTTTATTGCCTTAAACAGTATGTAGTCCTTGTATATCTTGAGTTTGGAGTCCTTGGACACGAAAACCACCTTAACGTTCATTTCCCTAGCCCTCTCAAGCAGGTTGTACAAAGCCTCGAGGGCCTTAACAACCTCGGGTATGTAGTATAGGTCGAGGAACCCCTTTGTTAGTATGAGCTCGTGAATTAGGGCTGTGATTTTGGCGTAGAGGGAGCCATCCATAAGTAGGAACTCGTACTTACCACCCTCAACAGCCTTGAGCGCGACCTCATCCTCAATGAGCGATAGGAGGACCCACTTAATAACTGGGGTAAATACGGGTACCCAATTAACAATGACATCCTTAACAGGTTCCTCACCGACATTATTAACGGCAATAGCCCTGGCAATTATCAAGGCACTACCATCCCTAAGCTCGAGCTCCCTAACACCACCGTCAACTGCAACCACCCTAAAACTACCACTGGCATTAATCGGCAATTGCCTCCATAAATCCCTGACATCGCCAGCATCTATTAACCTGCCTAGCATATTGTGTATACGATCAACCCTCTCAAGACTATAGTTACTACCAATCTCTGTTAATCTCCTATGATAAATACCATAAAATATATCAACCACTCATCACTTGGCGTATCATTTATTATTAACATTTTTGCTTAAAGTCGTTAAGTAGGGAGCTCACTGAAAGTTTCAATAAACATTATACAACACAAACCTGCGTTCTTGCTAGGTATTTCTTATTGAACTATTAGGGATTCCTAATAACCACAATGGTTCCCACAAAATATCCAGACCCCTCAGAATCTCATGCGAGCACTTCGCCATTAAACGCATTATTTATAGGAAAGACCATTTTGTTCTAAATGCCATGATTTACATGCCTGGCAGGTTTAATTTTGCTTAAGGTAAATATTTATTAATAGGGGGGTTCATGGTTCTTGGTCATCTATTATGAACATGAAGTACGTGATAATCGCCGCGGTGGTCGTGGTCGTTGCGATAATCGGAACCTTCTTTACATGGAACATGATTCATAAACCCACTGGACCGAGCTTTAACGAGCTTCTTAACGAGACTAATACTAAGACGTACACTGCGAGTTATTATTACTTCATATACTCGAACATAGCCGGTCAAGTCACCAACCAGGGCTATGAGTTCGTATATAGCCAGAGGGGGTCTAGTGATAGGTACATAGTTGTTACCACGACGAGCCAACCAATAATGAGCCTCTACATAGTTACTACCCAATTGAGCAATGGTTCGCTAATTCAGTGTGTGGCTCAACCACTGTACTCTGGTTGTTTTGTGGCGAATCAAACATTCAATCTTGTAAACTTGGCATTACCCACCGCCAACTCCTCGAGATTTGAACCTGTGGGCATGCAGAGGATACTTAATTACAGTGCTTATTGTTACGTCTCGAGAAACGTCACCGCACTGGGGAACATTGTGCCCGCCGCCATACAGTCAGGCCTTGGCTCCCTCCCGGTGAATGTCACGAGCGAGGTGTGCATGACGCCTGATGGTATACCGCTATTGTTAAGGCTTAGTGTGTTCACGACTCTCAGTGTCAGTGGTTACTCAGCGCCGTTGAATATAACGCAGGCATTGCTTGCGACCAGTGTGGAGGATGGAGTTTACCTAAGTAATAACGCTACCCTATTGCTTAGCAAGCTTGGTGTTAATGCAACAGGATAATAAACAGTGAACGCCAGCAATTACTTTAAAAGCAGTATCAATAAAACGCTGTTGCGTGAGTTCGTTAAACGTGGAGGTGTTTATACACCCAACATGCTCCACCTGCCACACACTACTTAAGTTACTAAAGCAATGGGGTTATTTGGATCGTGTTAAGGTCATTGATACGTCCGTAGATCCATACATAGCGGTTGAAAGGGGTGTTAGGTCTGTACCGAGTGTGTTTATTAATGGGGAGTTGATCTTTGCAGGTATTGTTGATTTCAAGAAGCTAAAGACGATGCTTGATGGTGAATTCTCAGGTAATTCCCTGGACGTGAGTATTGAGGAGGTTGAGGAGAGGTTCTTTAGAGGCGTTCTCGACAGCGTCGCTACGGCATTGTGGTTATTCGTAAATGAGGATTGTGACGCATTCCTTAGAGATAAGGACTTCGTTATGGCTATAACAAACATATCCGCGCTTAGTAATAGGGATGGGATTTATGAAAACTTGCGCAGACACCTGGGCGATATTAACAGGTGCAGGGA
>LOCH01000029.1:0-7710 GCA_001516765.1 Vulcanisaeta sp. MG_3
AGTAATAATTAACCGCATAAAAGGAACAGAAAAAGAGGAATCCTAGGTCTAAACCGTAGCAGGTCAACCAATAATCGTGAATGCATTCTGATTTGTGCCGTGGTTAGGCACAGGGTTTATTAATTGCGGGGTTTTTGCGTAATTGCGTGAGTCAGCAGGATAGGCAGGTTCAGCAGTCGGTTCCCGTGAATCAGGACTTGATAATAGCTGGCGCCTTGGCGTCTATAAAGCCTATAATACAGGTTGTGCTTAGTGACTTGGTTAATGATCCCAACCTTAGGAAGATCGTTATCTCATCGATGATTTCCGTGCTTAATGATAGGGAGTTTAGGTCCTCGTTGAAGTCCTTGATAATTGAGTTGATACGCGATGAGAATGTGAGGCGTGAGTTAAGGGATTTCATTAGGGACGTGGGTAATCCGCTTAGGTTGTTGATGCCGCCGTGATGCAAAGTAAGGGCTATTTAAATTAATTCCCTAAGAATGATTAATAATAAGTTGATTTTTGCCGTCCCAATGAGTTCACAGGTAGATCCAATACAAATAGCCAGGCTTCCTGAAAACCAGAGGGAGGCGACAATAAGGAGCATTTTGCAGATGCTCTTCAGTCTACGGGAAGACCAGGCATTTCAAGCGCTCAGGGATATCATATCAACACTCGCACAAAGGGCTACTGATGAGGAATACATCAATTGGTGCAAGACCACAATGAAGATACTTGCCTCATACCCAGACGATGTTGTTAAGGCAGGGCTTACCCTAAGGTCCAGGGTTGTGTCTAGTCTCGATAAGAGGTTGCAGGATAGGGATCAGGCGATAATTAGCAAGGTCTTAACGCTGCTTGATGAGAGTACGAGGCAGAAGCTCATGAGGAATATGAAGTGAGTTTCTTAGCATCGTCAAAGTATTTTTAAATTCATTAACCAGCAATAAACCCAAGCCATGGAGCTACTCTGGTGCGATGACTTAAATGTACCATTGCTCGATAGGGAAGTTGGGGCTAGGAAGTGCGGTTCAATAAGTATCGCTAGGATCACGCGACCTGGCGACGTTAGACCGGCGTTTCCCGCAGATATTGAGATTACGAGGAAGGCTGTGATTAATGAGTTTAATGATGAGGATTTGGCAAAGAACCTAATCCCAAATAACGAGGTTGTTCTCCTTAACAAAATACCTGGCTATGCAGACCAGGCCGATGAGGTCATTGTTAGGGGTAGGATTGTTGGGCATAGGTTTTACGATATCAAGAAACGCATGTGGAGGTTTAGACCATTGTACGAGGGCGTCTCTGAAATACTAGCCCTGAAGCGTGGTTATTGGGCCATAATCAATCTCAACAACCTACCCGAGAGGTATGACGTGCATAGGGACCTAGTCCTAGAGGGTTCATTACCCAACACCAAGTATGTCCATGTTGCCGTAGCAACACGCGATGGTAGGTATCATGGTGTTGCGAAGGTTATGAGAAATGATAGACTAAGGGTTATTAAGAGTTGGAGGGCTAAGGACAGGCTACCAAGCCCTAAACCAAGTTCCCTAGAGGATTTCATAGAGTTGAATAGGGATTACCTGGAGAGGAAGGCTAGGAGGGCCGTGGATTTTCTAACGAAGGTATTTAATGAGTATAGGAAGCCCGTAGTAGTTAGTTATTCAGGCGGTAAGGACAGTCTCGTAGTCCTCGACCTGACAGCGCAGACTGGTGTTAAGTTCTACATAGTGTTTAACGACACTGGGTTAGAGCCCTACGAGACTTATGAGAATGTTAAGGAGGTTTCTAGGAGGTATGGTGCAGAGTTAATAGTAGCCTCGGCTGGCGACTCCTATTGGCGAGCTATCAGGGAGTTCGGACCACCAGCTAGGGACTTCAGGTGGTGCTGCAAGGTTATCAAACTAGGTCCGATAACCAACACCCTACTTAATAGGTTCCCCCTTGGTTACATAAGTGTCGTTGGGCAGAGGGCCTATGAGTCATTCCAAAGGGCAAGGATACCAAGGGTTTCGGTGAGTAGGTGGGTGACTAAGGATATTGTGGTTGCGCCAATCCAGGATTGGACAGCGTTGGAGGTTTGGGGCTATGTATTAATGAAGGGCTTGCCCTACAATAAGGCCTATGAGTACGGTTTCGATAGGCTTGGTTGTGTAATATGCCCAGCCAATGAACTCGCTGAGTTAGATGCGGTTAGTGAGAGGTATCCAAGTATTTACAAGCGCCTGGAGGAGATAATCAGGGAGTTCTCCGAATCACAGAAGCTGCCTAGGGAGTTCGTTGATTACGGCCTTTGGCGCTGGAGAAGGGAGTTACCTGGTGATATTGCCAGGTACGTTAAGGTTAAGTTTAGGGTTCAGTATCCAGTTGATATTAAGGATGATAATGAAACAACAACGGTAAGCGTTGATAGGTCAATAAGCCGGGGCACATTCCTGGAGTTTCTCAAGATGCTGGGTAAGATTGAGCAGGGTGATGGTGCGTTTGTCGTTAAAGGTAAACTCGGTGATGCGGAGGTAAGGTTGGGATCCAACAATGAGGTAATTATTGCATCAAGCAATAAATCATTAAGGGTCGAGATAGCGGGTTTAGTCGCTAGGTCGGCGATATGTGGAGAGTGTAATCTATGCATTAATTGGTGCCCAACAAAGGCCCTAAAGCGTGTTGGTCCAGGCCCCGCATTTATTGTTGATGAGAGTAGGTGCATAGGATGCATGCTTTGTTCGAGGGCATGCCCATCAGCGCAATACCTGGTTTTCAGGAGGTTTGATTCGATCAGTTAATCTTGTTGCCTTATTAATTATTTAGTAAAGTCTATTTATTGATGGAGAGGGAGGAGGTTGTTAAGGCAGTTTATCACATAATTGATTGGTTAATCGATCCAGCGCAGGATTTCGAATCAGTACTTCATTACCTGGATGAATTATGCAGGGAATTCGGTACGTGCGTTAAGATCAGTGAACCAACCAGGTTGGCTGTTATGAAGGCTGTGGTGGAGCTCCTCATGGAAATACTCAATAAGTGCGCAGGGTAGGTTAATTCTTTAATTTGTTACAGCATATATTGTTAATGAAGTGGCTGGAGGAGCTTAGGTCCCATATAGAGATTGTTGGTAAGAAAACGTACCTTGATAATGCGGGCGCGGGTCCTTTAACTAAGGATGCTGCCGATGCGGTTAGGGACTTTCTCGATTTATGGCAAAGTGAGGGTGAACCCTGGGAATTAGCTCTTGATCATATTGTTGAAGCTAAGAAGTATTTTGCTCGTCTGATCAATGCACAATCCTGGCAAAACATAGCCGCAGTGTCTGGAGCAACTCATGGTCTTAATTCCCTGTTATCCGCAATGGAATTTAAGCCTGGTAGTAATGTGGTTGTTAGTTCCCTCAATTTCCCAACAGGAATATTCTCATTTCACGCCCTCAAATCACGGGGATTAATAAGGGAAGTTAGGGTGGCTAAGTCCATTAATGGCTACGTACCCCTCAGCGAATACGAGAGGCTCATTGACGATAATACAGCACTGGTCTTTGTGGATTACGTATCCTGGATAACAGGTTATAGGGAGAGGATTAGGGAGATAGCTGAAATAGCCCACTCAAGGGGTGCGTTCTTAATAACCGACGCATTCCATGCGGTTGGTGTTCTTCCAATCGATGTTAAGAGGGATGGTGTTGACGCGCTAATAACAGGCACGTATAAGTGGTTACTCGGTCCTCACGGTGCAGGATTCGTGTATGTCGGTGACGAATTGATGAGTAAGTTAAAACCAGCGTTCTCGGGCTGGATGGGTATTGAGGATAACCAAGTTAGCAGGAGGTTAAGGAATGAGAAGCTATTCGAGAGGCCAATAGACACGAGCACGTTTAAGCATGCAAAGGATGCGTCAATGCTTGAGTGGGGCACATGGCCAATAATAGCCTTTGAGGGCGCCTTGGCGTCAATGAAGCTATTAACTACGTATGAGGTACCGTGGAGATTTGAGGATTATACCAAGGGGCTTGTTGAGAAGCTTGCCGATTCAATAGGTGAACTAGGCCTTAAGGTGACTACGCCACTAGATAGTCACGCGGCAATAATAACCTTTGAGTATAGGGACCCATATGGTCTCGCCGAATTTCTAGGTAGGAATAAGGTCGTCGTATCTCCACGCCCTGGAACAATAAGGGTCTCACCACATGCCTACAACACTATTGAAGAAATAGAGAAATTATTATATTTGGTCAGGCGTTACATTAAGTCCTCTTAACGTTAATAATTAACTGGTAAGTTCGACCTATAGTGAGCCTCTAAGCTATGGAATACTTCAGGGTATTTATGGATTTAAGTAATGAACCTAGACTCGCTTATTAAGGGCATGGGAGTTCGCCTCATCGGCATGAAAGGATGAACCCCTACTTCTTAGAGTAATGAATTCGCCACCAATCCTTACCCTCCCTAATCACTCTCTCTAATGGGTCCTCAACGCCTAATTCCTCAAAAGCCCTCTTCCTGGCTATGCAGCCTGTACAACGACCACAGGGTTTATCGTAGTTGTTGTGGCAAGACCATGTGTACTCGAAGGGTACGCCCAATTTCAATCCTAGCTTGACCACCCCAGTCTTGCTTAGCCTGGAGAGCGGTGCGACTACCCTAAATCCCCTCGTTCTCCCGATATAGGTCCCTATTGACAAGGCCTTTGAGAATAATCGCCTAAACTCCCTAGTCGTGTCTGGGAAGTGCTTAACGTCATCGGCATTGTGCCCGGCAACCACGAGGTTTATGCCGAGCATCTCAGCAAAGTAGGCAGCCACCGAGTATATTATCGTGTTTCTTGCAGGTATTGTGCTTGGGTGGGCATTCCTAAGGTGTTGTGGTCTCTCATCCTCACTACCCCATAGTTCGACTACTTCCCTCATGAACGGTAAATCAACCTCTATCAACCTGGTATTGGTCATCTCAGCCAACCTCCTGGCCGACTCCCTCTCCCTCTCGCCCCTACCTGGGTAATTAATCGATAGCGCAATCACATCATAACCCCGGGCCTTAAGTAAGTAAAGGGCCACGGCAGAATCTATGCCACCTGACAATAACAACAAGGCTTTCTTTCCATTAACCACGGTCTCCATCTTTTAGCATTTATTAATAAATAATTCGTCATTGCTCATGAGAGTTAATGCATTTATTTAGGTGGTGAGTTATGGATGTGTATGGTTAGGGATAGTCTTGGCGAGGCTATAGTTCATTATGCCCTTAACATTAGGTTTGAAGATCTAGATCAGCAAGTCATTAATGAGGTTAAGAGGAGGGTTTTAGATAGCCTAGGTGTCGCCCTTGCAGCATTTACGGCAGAGCCTGTCAAGATAGCGAGGGGCATAGCTAGGAATTACAAGTCTAGTATTGAGGCAACGTTGTGGGGCACACCAAATACTGCTGCGATTGATTGGGCCTCATTCACCAACGCCCTAATGGTCAGGTATTTGGATTATAATGACACGTACCTAGGCAAGGAACCCCTACACCCCAGCGACATGATTCCAACGCTCGTGGCAGCGGCCGAATACAGGAGGTTAGGTGGTAAGGACTTGACAACGGCGATAGCCGCATCCTACGAAGTAGGTGTTAGGCTTTGTGATGCAGGGAGTCTTAGGCTTCACGGTTGGGATCACGTCAACTACATAGGTATCGCCGTAACAGCAGGCTTGGCGAAGTTAATGGGACTTAATGAGAATAAAGCCTTGAATGCTCTCTCGATAGCCACAGTGCCCCATGCAGCCATGAGGCAGTCAAGGGTTGGTGAACTGAGCCACTGGAAGGCAGCAGCCACAGCGAACTCCTCCAGGAATGCCGTATTCGCGACGCTGCTTGCCATGGAGGGCTTCACAGGACCTGATGCACCACTAAAGGGGGAGATGGGCTTCATACGGCAACTACTCGCCAATGAATTCAATGAAAAGNTAATCCTCGAGTTGAGCTCCATACCAAGCCCGAAGAGAATACTCGACACATACATAAAGCCGTACCCAGTTGAGTACCATGCGCAATCTGCCGTTGATGCAGCAAGGGAGATTAGGAGGGAGTACGGTAAAGCCATAGAGCCTGATGATGTGGATTACATAGTGATAGACACATTCAAGGCAGCTTACGACATAAATAGTTTAAAGGACCCCAGAGAAGTGGGATCCAAAGCCAAGGAAACTGCGGATCACAGCCTAATGTGGGTTACAGCAGTAGCTCTAATGCACGGTACAGTAGAGCTCCAGCATTATAGGCCCGAGAATATCCGTGATCCAAGGGTACTCTCACTAATTAGGAAGATGAAGGTCAATGTTGACCCCGAGCTCGATAAGCTATACCCATCAGCCATACCAAACAGGGTAACCGTGAAATTCAAGGATGGTAGGGAATTAACGGCACGCGTCGATTACCCAAGAGGTCACCCAAAGAACCCAATGACCGATGAGGAAGTTGAAAACAAGTTCAGAATGCTAACGGATGGAATATTAACGAGAGACCAAATAAGCACAGTAATAAGTCTTGTGAGAAATCTAGAGAACCTGGGCGATATTAAGCAGTTGGTTAAGGCTATAATAGTATAATTTGGTAAATATCTATAATTAATGATAAGATATGCCCACCATCAATGTTTTACTTATATAAAAATGAAATTAATTATAGCATTATTGGGATTGCGATTTAATACATTGTTTTTCGCATTTTTCTAATATTTTTCTTTTAATACGTTATTTAATTTGGATATTATTTCTTACTTTCAACATGTGCCACATTCATTATTTATCTTCTTATAGTTGTTTTCACGTTCAATTCTTCGTATTTCATGGGTGAAAAGTTTAAATTGGCATTTAATTCATAGCTCCTGATCATGGGATCTAGCGACCTTGTTAAGTTTGAGGCATTATCTCCTGCGGAGTTCTTTAGACGTAATCGAGAAATTGCGGGTTTTAGTAACCCGACTAGGGCTGTTTATCAGACGATTAGGGAGTTGGTTGAGAATAGCCTTGATGCTACGGAGACCTTTAAGATACTGCCTAGCATAAAGATTTTCATTGATTATGCCGATCAATCTAGAAATTGGATTGGTATCTATGTTGAGGATAATGGCATCGGAATACCTGGCGATGAGATACCCAACGTATTTGGCAGGGTTTTCTACAGTAGTAAGTATAGGATTAAGCAGCACAGAGGAATCTTCGGTCTTGGTGCGAAGATGGTGGTGCTTTATGCACAATCGACAACAAACACGCCAATACTTGTTAGGAGCGCACCGTTAAAGAGCGACGTGATTTATGAGTATCAGTTAATGATTGATATTACGAGAAATGAACCCGTCATAGTTTCCCAGAGGACTATGGAGAATAGGTATGGGTGGCATGGCACAGCTATAAAGGTTGTTCTTGAAGGTGATTGGCTCAAGGCTAAGCGGAGGGTTGAGGAGTACATTAGGAGGACTGCCATGGTTGCTCCCTATGCTGAGTTCATCATTAGGGGTCCTGACGAGGATTACGTGATAAAAATACCCAGGGTAACCACTAAAATGCCCGAACCACCAAAGGAGGGTTTGCCCCACCCCAAGAGCGTTGATGTGGAGTTGATTAAGCAATTAATACAGAAAAACCCAGAAGCGCCCCTCCTTGAATTCCTCGTTGAGAATTTCGATGGCGTCGGTGAAACAATAGCTAAGACTTTTCTGGACTTTGTGGGGCTTCAACCAGATATGCCCGTGGGT